>OMJI01000287.1 GCA_900299315.1 Verrucomicrobiota bacterium
CACCGTCACGACCGGCGGGAAAACCATCAACATCGAGCCCATCAAGGTGCCGTGAGCAAAGCATTCTACATCCAAAACCACAGCAGCACCGAGCTGCTCACGGCGGAGCTGTCTTCGCTTTCCACGCTGTCCACGCGCCCAAAGTTTGCCGACAAGCAGGCGTTTGCGGCGTGGTGCCACGACGTGGGGACAAAGCACGTCTTCTACGTCCTCGCCGAGCCGGAGTTCCCGACGATGCGTTCGTCTGGGGCGAACCCTGTGAGGTTCCTGCACGGCGTTGTCGCCGATTACGATGGCGCGGCGGACGCAATTCAGGCCGCGATCCCGAAACTGAAGTTTGACAGCGGCAAAGCTCCGACGTTCGTCACCACGACGTTTAGCAACAAAGCCCGACTAGTATGGGCGTTCGAGCAGCCTGTGCCGGTGTTTAGTCCCGACGTGCTGGGCCGCTTTCTCGGCATTCTGCTGAAGGAGCTGAAGCTGAAGTCGCTGTTACCGGGCCTTGACGAGGTGGCTTGGGCAAATCCGCACACGCCCTACGAGTTGGGTACTGATTGGCGTCAGCCGTGGGGTAATACTCAGCTAGCGTCCAGCCTGACAACGACGGCAATTCACGACGCATCAGCTAAAGCGAAGTGGAAGTCTGACGATCCAGAGATTCCGCTAGAAGCCGTCGCCGCTGAAGTAGAGCGAAAGTTCCCCGGTCGCTGGGCTGGCCCGTTTGTCGAAGGTGCTCGCGGCGTCCGCTTTTGGGACGCGACGGCGGACAACCCCACGGGCTGCACGATCCGCTCAACCGGCGTGCAGGCGTGGACAGGTGAGGCGGCGTTCCTGCCGTGGTCTCGCGTACTGGGGAATGAGTTCGTTTCCACTTATCGGCAGAATCGCATCTCCGGCGCTGTGGACGGTTGCTTCTATGACGGGATGCACTACTGGCAGAAGGACGCCGAGGGCATCTGGCAGGCGTTCAGCGGTGCTCAGATGGAGCGGAGGCTCGGCACCGAGCACGGCCTATCCAACGAAGGTCGGCGCGGCCAGCGAAGCGAAAGCGCTCACGCGATGAGCTTCATCGAGAACACGCGGCGCGTAGACGGGGCGTTTCCCTGCCTGTTCCTGCCAGAGATTGTGGTGCGCGACCGCACCAAGAAGTATTTGAACATCGCCCGAGTACGAGTTCATCCGGCCGCAGGGCAGACGCGGAGCTGGGCGGAAGGGTTCCCGTTCATCGCCCAGTACCTTGAAGGGCTGTTCGACGAGCGTCAGCGTGAGGTCTTCCTGTCGTGGCTGGGCCACTTCTACCAAAGCGCCGCCGCTGGCAATCCTCGCAAAGGGCACGCGCTCTTCGTCGCGGGTGAGGTCGGCGCGGGCAAGACGCTGCTCTCGCAGCATCTTGTCGGCGGACTGATGGGTGGGCACGCCGAGGCCACCAGCTACATCCTCGGAACAACGGCGTTCAACGAGACGCTGTTCTTCGAGCCCATCTGGGCGGTGGACGACGCGAGCGCAAACTGCGACTCAAAGCGTCACTCGGTCTACAGCGCCGCGGTGAAGAAGTTTGTCGCCAACCCGTATCAAGAATACCATCCCAAGTTCCGAAAGGCGGTAACGCACAGGTACAACGGGAGGTTGATCGTCACTCTGAACGCCGATGCCACATCCATCGGGATGCTTCCCGAGATGGAGACTTCAATCCGCGACAAGGTAGTGCTGTTGAAGGCGGCAAAACCGGGCACTAGGTTCACTAACGTCGAGGCCCGCATTGCGTCCGAGCTGGCCGCGTTTGCCGACTACGTCCTCGCGTGGCAAACGCCGGAGTGGCTGACGACGAACACGAGCGAGACTGATCGTTTTGGTCACAACGCGTGGCATCACCCAGAGCTGCTGGAGGCCGCAAGCGACGCGTCGCCCAGCGCCTCCCTTCGCGATCTTCTTGAACGCTGGCGTGAGTTCTACTTCCGCACCAACAACGATGCGAAGTGGTTTGGGAATGTGGTCGAGCTGGTGTCGCTGCTCGACGACTGCGAGCCGATTCGTTCGCAGATTCCCAAGGTGTCTAACCGAGACCAGTACATCAAGCGCCAGCTCAATCACATCGTGGAGCAGCAGATGGTGCCGTGGCTTTCGCGTCACCGCTCTGAAGATAAGCGCGGCTTTATCATCACTCGACCAAAAGACCTTCCGATCAAATGAAAATTAAAATTAAACCATCGTTTGCGTTCACTTGGGGCCGTGAGCCCATCGACACGCGTCTCGGTCTGATGATCGGGACGCAGTACGATAATATCGTCCTGTCCGACAAGGAAGCCCCACGCTGCATCCGCTGCGACGTGGTGCTGGGGCTCCTCTGGGTCAACGTGCGATTCGGGCTGGTGGTCTGGTGATGCAGTACTCAGCCGCCATCCCTGTGGCTGGTGAGCTGCGCCGCATCTGGTTTGATGCGGTGGACGAGGACGATGCACGCCGCGTCGCCTTGGCCTGCAACGCGGGGCTCGAAGGCGCGGCGATGCGCCCCGAGCCGTCACGCGTCGCTTTCAACCTGCAAGAAGCCCGGGAACTCCTTGGCGGAGTGTCCCGGGCTACAATCTACAACTGGGTGGCCGTCGGCCGTCTGGAACGCGTGGCTAACACGCGGCGGCTGCTGGTGACCCGGGAGTCGCTGGAGCGGGCTGCGCGGTCAGCGTGACCAGCTTCGCGGCCTCCAGCGAGTGGCGGTCGCGCAGGTGGCGGTATGTCCGCATCAGCAGCGCCCCGCCGTCTGCGTGGCCGAGCCAGTCGCTCACGGTCGGGATCGGCACGCCTGACTCGATGCAGGCGGTGGCGAAGTAGTGGCGGAGATCGTGGTGCCTAAGCACCGGCAGGCTCAGGCGCCTGCACGAACGCTGGAGCGAATCGATGCAGCTCTTGCAGCCCAGCACGCGGCCGGAGATGCGTTTCTGCCGAAGTTGCTGAAGCAGCTCACGCATCGGCGGGATGATCGGCACGTTGCGGTGGCTCATCGCGGTCTTGGTGCCGCGGACTACGATGTAGTCCGCCTTGATGTCTTCCCACGTTATCTCGTTGGCCTCGGACAGGCGCAGGCCGCTGTAGGCGAGGAAGCGTGCGTGCTCGGCCGCGTTCTCGGCGCACGACTGATAGTAGCGCAGCGTGGTCTCGTCGAACCGCTCGGGCTCGTAGACTCGGGCCATATCAAAGAAGATGCGCTCGATGTTCTCGTTTGACGGGAGATCGGGGCGACGGGTCTCCTCGGGCAGGTAGATCGATTGATGGATCGCGCCTTCGTCGGAGAATGGGTTCAAGATGATCACGCCGTTACGGACGGCGATGTTCAGCATCAGCCGAAGCGCTGTCAGGGTCTGATTGACGACGGCCGGGCGGTAGCCGAGGCGGTCGGCCTGCTGTGGGCGCGACGCCGAGGAGAGGAGATACTTGCGGAGACCAGTAATGGTATTCCGGGATACCAGCCTCGCCTGCGCCGTCTCGAAGTCGCCGGGCCAATTTGCCTTCAGCCGGGCGATCCAGACCGAGTACTGGCGCTTGGTGCTGGCCGCGGCTGTGCTCTTGCTGACCTCGGTTTCCAGCGCCCGCGCCAGCGCCCCCAAAGTGCGAAGGTCGGTGTTGATTGTTACCCCCTGCTGACGGGCTTCTTCGATGACTCCCGCCCTCTGGGCGTGACGGAGTTTGGCGATGGTGAAAACGTCGGTGTGTAGGCATCGCCACGTCCTCTTTCCGTTGAGGGAATAACGGCTGTAGTAGGTGCCGTTGGCCCGCCGGTAGAGACCGGCGATGGCGGTTTTCTCGAAGCGGCGCTCGGCCGCGGTGGTGGTAGGGATGGAGTCCATAAACGTCTACCTAGTGGTAGCCGCGGGTGGACTACAAGCTCAATCCTACGTCTGCGCCCCGTAGTATTTCTTGCACGCGAGTGCCTGTCTACTGGTGTCTAAAAGTTGTCTAACTAGTTCACGGGATGTCCAGCTCCCTCGTGGCCGGTCTGCCGCGATGCCTCGTGGTCGATTTTCAAGGAGTTTGGCTGGTATCCGCAGGGTGGTATCCGCGCCCTCAAAATTTTTTCACTTTTGGTATTGCTTACGGCGATACGTTACTCATCGTCCTCGTTGTCCCTACCAGACAATGAACATCATAAACATCGACCAAGTCCGCAGCCTTGCGCCCGCGGCTTTCTCCAACACGCCGGACAGCTCGCTGTCCGCGTCTTACGCGCACGTCACCACCGCCTCGGTGCTGGACGCGCTTCAACAGGACGGCTGGCAAATCACCGATGCCCGTCAGGTGCGCTCCCGCTCGCTTGCGAGCGTCGAGCACCGCAAGCACGAGATCAGCCTAACTCATCCTCTGTTGCCCACGCACGCCGAGGGTGCTCCGCTCCTGCGGCTCGCCAACAGTTCCGACGGCGCGTCGGCCTTCCGGCTGATCGGCGGTTTTCTGCGTGCGGCCTGCACCAACCAGCTTTATTCCGGCATCAAGTGCGTCGGCGGCGTGTTCAATCACCGCGGCGGCGACCTTGAAAACCGCATCGTGGCCGGTGCCCGTGACGCCCGCGCCAACTTCGACAAGGTGATTTCCCGCGTCGATCTCTGGCGCAGCATCGAGCTGTCGCCTGAGCAGCAGCGTGATTTTGCCCTTCGCGGCCTCGCCTCGCGCTGGCCGACCAACGGCCCCGTATCGGTCAACTTTGAGCACATCCTGACTCCTCGGCGCTCCGCGGACGTCTCCAATAGCCTTTGGAGCGTCTTTAATCGCACGCAGGAGTCCCTCATTCGCGGGGGATTTGACGCTTCGTTTGCGTCCGCCGAAGAGCGCGAGCAGGGCTACTTTTCCGCCAGTCGGACGTTTCGTCGCGTCCGCAAGGTCACCGGCATCTCGGCCAACGAGCGCATTAATACGCAGCTTTGGGAGCTTGCGGAGTCCGTCGCGAGCGGTCAGGAGGTGCTTGTATGATCAAGCCGTTTGGTCGCCCGCTTAAAACCCCTGAACTTGGCCGTCGAATCCCGGTCTGCGTCAAGCTGCCGGAGTCCGTTGTGGCCCGCCTGCGGCTGCTGGCCGACCGGCGGTCGGTGTCCCAGTCGGACATCATCACAGAGCTGATAAT
The DNA here is from genome assembly GCA_900299315.1 of Verrucomicrobiota bacterium. Classification (GTDB taxonomy): domain Bacteria; phylum Verrucomicrobiota; class Verrucomicrobiia; order Palsa-1439; family Palsa-1439; genus OMJI01. The sequence continues at coordinate 5,108 of OMJI01000287.1, forward strand.
GCGGCAGAAGAAGCCGTAAAAACGAAGCCCCCGGTTTTTCGGGGGCTTTTTGTTATTTGGGCTTTACTGAAGGTTCCGCCAGCCCCGTTTGCGGTAAAGGCTTTACGTTGGGACGAAGCAGCCCCGCGGCCTTTTTCCGCATCAGCCGATCCTCCGCGGCTTTTATTGCCGCAGCCTCTTCCGCCGGGTTAAATTCCGGCGGATCGTTTGGAGAATTCTCGCAGGGCCAGACTACTCTCATTTTGGAAGTGTGAATCGAACAATTCGGTTTCCGACCAGCCCCTCGGTGTAGTAATCCTTTCGGCTGACTTGGTCGAGGACGTCATCAATGCTTGGGTTTTTCCCGCGCAAGGCAAGATCGTAGGTCAGGTCGAGGCTGGAGTGGCCGACAGCTTCGTTTTTGATGGCGTTCCAGCCTTTCCAATGTAGCCCGCCGAGGTTGGCGTGACGGCCCAGAGCGTCCATCAGCTCGGGGGAATTGGCGATTGCGCGGTTTAGCACCGACTCAAGCCCTTCGTAGAATGCTAGCGAGAACGCCGAGTTTCCGCCTTCGATAGTGCCGTAGGCACCGTAGATGCCATTCGGGTCTTCCGGCGTGCCGAATGCGGAATACTTGAAGTAATCCTGTGGAGCCTTGCCATACTGCTGGTGATAGAACTCCACGAATTTCCAGCGATCCATAATCAGACCCGGAATGCCAAAAGTCAGGCCGATGAACCGTTGAACCTTGTTCTTGATGCCTACCGGCCCTGCGTTCAGCGACCAGAAATTGCGGCCGGATTCGGTCGAGGTCTCGGCTGTGTAGACATCGCTGACGCGATTCCACATCCCGTTCCAGTTCGACAGCATCAAATAGAACGCGTTGGCGTTGGCCGTGCCTTGATTTCCGCGTCCACCAGACGCCTCGTTGGTCGCAGCCATCGCCTTGGACACCGTGGCCTTCCATTGGTCTTGTGTCAGGCTGAACGATCCGTCGATAGAGTTTTGAATCTGCTCAAGGACGCCGCGGTCTGAAATTAGACGCAGCCAAGCGGACTCCTGCTCGACCGGCGGCAACATTCGCGAGAGGATGCCCCACAGGTGGTGCATCGCGGTGATCATCTCCGGCGGACGGCCCTTGATCGCGGCACGCATCTCCACGGTGGCATCAAGACCGGCATCGGCGGCTTCCATCGTGCCGGGCTTCGTCAGACGGCCGTGGTAGCCTCCGTTGAGCAGGTCAACGTACTCTTTCGGCCGTTCGAGAAGCATACGGAGCGCCGGAGGTGCCGTGAGCACGTCGCCCCAGACTCCCGCGTCGCGGAAATACTCAGTCCACCCACGCTCGTCGGCCAGCCGCATCGGATCGTCGGCGATCTTCTTTTTGGCTCCGTCGATTCGGTCAAACAGTTCGGTGGGTTTGTTCTCCAGCACGACCTTGGAAAGCGATTTGTCCGTTTTTCCAATCGCGATGTTCTCGTAGCTGATGCCGTTTGCTTTGATCGGTTCGCGACGCCCGCCAACGAGGCGTGGACGCGGCTGCAATTTCTCTTCATCGCCCGCGCTGAATTGCATCATCTCCGACGGCACGACGAAGTTTTTCTGCTCACCAAACGGACGCTCCTGCGGCGGGACGTAGCCCTGTTCGCCTTTCTTGGGGATCGAGCCGTCCTCGCGGCGCAGGTGCTTACCGAAGTTGACCCACGCGTTTTGTGCCAGCGTCTCCGCAGCCACCGCGCCCTGAGCCGCCTCGCTGTACATCTTCGAGTGCGAGCGCCACGCGTTGAACTCGCCACGCGGGCCAAATTGATAGCCCTGCTGCGTGTGACCAAAGTAGTCGTGTACGGCGCGAAACACGTCGTTCACAAGCAGGTCGTGACCGTTGATCGTGACGCCGCTCTTTTTCAGTAACGGCTGATCGACGCGAGCGAGATCGTTCTCGTCGTTCCCAAAGTTACCCTCGGTGCGGAGGAAGTACAGGTGCTTGTTGTCCTGCACATCCTTCATCATCTCGGCGGAACTCCCATACGGTTCGCCCTTGCCCTCGTAGGGCTCGATCTTGATACCGGCGTCAGTCATCGCCTTGTACTGCGCCAGCGTCTCGTCGGCCAGCGCCTCGTAAGACCGTTTCACCTCGGGGTTCGACGGGTCGTGCTTCGCCTCGTTCTGAAAGTAGTCGGCGATCTGGCGCAGCTTGGCTTCGGGAGCCTCGTCGTAGTTTGTGTGCGGAGCGTAGGGGCGTCCAAACGCGGAGCGGACGTAGTCCTCGGCAACCTTTTGCGTGTCCTTGTTGCCGGAGCCCGGTGTGTACTGGATGTCCGACTCGTCGATGCGGCGCACGTTTCCGGCCGAGTATCTGAAGTCAGACTTACTTCCGTACACCGGCTCCCTGACGAAGACAGAGTTGCCCACGCTGACGGCTTCCTTGCCGCCGGTCACCGGCTGATCGGTGCGCTTGTCGTAGAAGTAAGAGTGGTCTTTCGGATCAAATCCGACCGGCGTCCAATTCTTGATGTCGGAAGGAATTTCTCGTGACGGGTTGAATGTGCCTTCGACGGTGGCAATCGGGTGCTTCTTTGCTCGGCCTTCTTTGATGGCCTGAGCGCCCAGATCGCTTGTTTGGTCGCCTTCCTTGACGAAAAACTTCGGGTCTGAAACACGAGCGACCGTGTCGTAGCCAATGCGGTCGCCGACATTGCTCGGCGTCGCAGGCTCGTGAACCGTTACAACGTACACACCGTGTTTGTTGTAGGCTGGAATATCGATCCGCAGTCCGACAGGTGTGCCTTCTGGCAGGCTGCGGGCTTGTCCAAACCACTTTTTCTTGTCTGACGACAACGCATTGATCGCCTCCTCGTCGGTCGGCGGCTTGGCGAAGTCCGCATTGCGACCCATCTCGCGCTCGCCCGAGGTGAAGTTCTCGCGTCCGCGGCTGTAGGCATCGTAGCTCCACGGCAGGTTGTCGCCGTTCACCGGCAGCGTGATGCGGTTGGTGCGGTCGATCCGTCGGGCCGTGACAAAGGACTCCAGTCGGCGGTGCGCCGAGGAGCTGAAAAGCGGGTTCACGTCTTCACGGTTCGACGTGTTGATCCCAAGCGCGACGTTCAGGAAGTCACGCTTCGCTTCCGACAGCCCCGTCTTGCCCTCGCGGCCACCAGACAGGTTGCCGAGGTAGGTCTTCGCGTCGGCCTTCATCGAGACCTGCGACGACCAGAGCGTCTGCGCTCGGTCGGGGTGCATCTCCCACAGGCGGTCGAGATTCTTCGCGACCTTGTCGTAGCTTACCGTGCGAAAGAGAATATTCTCGGCCTTCGAGATGTGCCACGAGTACGGCACCTCCTCGCGCCAATGTCCGCGGAGGCTGGCGTACTTGTCGCCCTTCAGCGCGGGCTGGTAGAAGAAGCGGACGTGGTTGCCCGTTCCCGCCTTTGTCAGCGCGTTGAGGTTCTTGACGTGCTCAAGCTGAAACGCGTTGAACCGGCCGGAGTTCTCGATCCACGCCAGCGTCTCGTCGGACAGGTAACGGCCCATCGCGACCTCACGTCCGCCGTCCATCGTGATCCTCACCGCGTCCTTGTCTGCGGCGGTATCCTTCGCGTTGCGGACGGCTTCCATCACCATCTCGGTCAACTGCGCCTGCTCCTTCGCCATCTGCGCGGCCGACTTGAAAACCTTCTTGATGTCGGTGATCTCCAGCTTGCCGGTCGTCGCGTTGATCTCGGTGCCCGCGATCTTTCCCGTGCGGGGATCGACGTTCAGCGATGATGACGTGCGGAACGCGTCCAGAATCTCAGGGTTCTTGAGAATCTGCTCACGGGTTATCTCGACGTTCCTCGCACCGGCCTCGGCCTCCTTGTTGCGACCAACACGCCAGTCGGCCATATACGCCTTGATCAGCTTCTCGACGCCCGGGCTAGGCTTCAACCCGAGGTTCATCGTGCCGCGCACCGATCCGTCGGCGTTCAGCGCCGAGCCCGTGGTGCCGACCGCGTTGCGGACGGCCTCGGGCATAAGGTTCATCACCAGCGATCCAACCGTCGGCCGCATCGCGTCCTCGAACTTGTTCGACAGGATGAAGTCAGCGCCCTGCTCGGCCGCGTGCTCCAGCGCGAATTCCGCGTTGGAATACGAGTTGGCTTGCACCTCGACCCACTTGTCGTGCGCCGCCTTGTACTCGGCATCGGTCTTGAAATTGATGCCCATCGGCTCGTCGAGCGTCGGATCGACGCGGACGCCGCCCTGCAAAAGACGGCGGACGTACTCGCGTTTCGCGTTGGCGAACTCGGCCGTGGTCTTGAACGTGCCGTCGGGGTTGGTGACCGCTTTACCGTCGGCTCCCTTCTCGGTGTACATACCGGGCAGGCCGACTCCCTCGTCGCCGATCAGCTCGGTGACGATGGACTGCGCGATCCCTTCGGCCTGCGCCTTGTGGATGAACTCGTGCGCCACCACGGGACGAACGGAGTCGGGGTGCTCGGGATTCAGCACGATCACCGACCGGCCGCTGACGGGGTCTTTGTAGTGGAACCCCGGCATATTCCTGTACCCCTCGTTCGGCACCTGCCCGCGAGCGAGCTGGTCGGCCTTGATCACGGCGTCGTCGGTGCCGACGAGCCGCAGGATCGTGTCGGGGTTAGCCGAGAGCACCGAGGCCACGGCGACCTGTGAATTTGGGTTCAGTTTCTCGAAGCGGGAAAGGTTCTCGCTCCCCGCCCAGCGTTCACGCAGCAGACGGACATTCGCCGCCTGCATCGCTTGGTACTCGGCTGGCGTGCGAACTGGCTTCCAGAAACCGTGCAGCGAGGATGCGAACGCCCACGGCGTGTAGTGACCCGCCACACCGGCCGCTGCGGCCTCGGTGAGATCGGTGTCCTCGCCACCCGCGGTGACGTAGCCCAGCCCAGCGCCTACCCCGGCGCTCTTTGCCGTGGTCTTCGCCGCCTCGCGGGCGAAACTGACCGCGGGCGTGAACTTGTCGAACTGCCGGAAGAACCAGCGGTCAACGCTGTTGGCCTCCGCGTCCGTCGCCATACGGGCAAAGTACGGCACCGTGGTGCGGCCGATGAGGTAATTCTCGCCGAGGATTCGAGCAATGCGTCCGGCGTATGCGACGGTGCCCGGAGCCATAGCGCCAGCGGCAGCTCCCTTTATGAATCCCCCTGTGGTGTCATCCGACATCGCTGCGCCAACCAGTCCGCCTGCGATTGCGGTGGGTGCGGCACGCTCAAGGCCGGAGACGACCGCTTTTGGCGCATCCTTACCCGCCGCGTTGACCACGCTGTCAACGATGCTTTGGTTCCATTCCGAAAAGAATTTGCCCGCGTTCTCGGTAGTCTCGCCGACGGCCGACGTTACCCGCCCTGCGGCGCGGCCCAAAATGCCGGGACGCCCCATTCCGGCCAAAATCTTCGCGTTGGACTCGTCCAGCGCTTTTAGCGCGGCTTCCTTGGTCGCCTGCTGCTTGGCGAGGTTCGCCAGCTCGCCGTTCCAGAACTGGTACATCGCGACACCGTCCTTGGTGTTGATCTTGGACGTGCGGGCGACGGTCTTCTCCAGCGAGGTCATCCGAGCGGCACCCTGCATCACCTCTGCGCGGAGAGCGTCGGCGGCACCAAGCGCCGCGGTTTCCCCGCCAATGCCGACAGCGCGGAGTCCCGCGGAAATGCCCTTGCCTGCAAGCCCCATCGCGCCGCCCATCGCCAACTGCCCCGGGTCAGCGGCAAACATCGCGGTCTCGGTCGCATTTTTCAGTCCTTCGGCTGACCAGCCATTGTCGATGGCGATCCGAGCGGCCTCGTCGTGAACCATCTGCTGTTCGCGGGAGATGAGCGTCATCTTCCGCATAAATCCGTACCAGTTCTTGTCGTCTGCCTTCTGGAACTGCGCCTTGAACGCGGGATCGCTTTCCAGCTCGGCTAGCGTGCTCGCCACGGCATTAAGTCCCTTGCCGACGAGGCGCTGCGCTCCCGCGCCCATCGCCTCGTACATCGACTTGATCTTGTTGACCGTTTCAGCCGAAAAAGCCTCCTCGCGTGCCAGCGCCTGCTTCTTTTCGGCATCGGTGCCGAAATCCATCGCCATACGATAGCGATACGCTTCGCCAAAAACCTCTGGTACACCCTTTGCGGTTGACGCGACGACGTCGCCAACGGTGTGCCAGAAGCCGGGGCCGTCGGGATTCTTCAGGTGCCCGTTGTCGCGGAGCCACTTTGCGTAGCCGATGTCGTCGTCCGTCGGCGTGTCGGACTGGAACGGCTGAACGCCGGACTCCATCATCCCCGTGTACTTGAGATGATCGTCAGACTTGCGGATGTCTTCCGGCGTAAACTTTACCGCATCGCCAGTGGCCGCGGTAAAAGTCTCAGGCCCAAATTTCTCGGGCGTGGGATCAACCGGCTTGTCGGCCTGCGATTGATCAAACTGAACGGGAGTGGGGTCGGGCTGCTCCGTATCAAACTTGACGGGAGTTTCCGACGCGGCAGCGAGTGACGGTTCGCTCATTGTGAAATTGGGAATCCAACTCCTTGTGCATCGACGACGTAGTACTTGCCGCCTTTCTCGCGGACGACTCCAGAATGAGTTTTACCGCTCGGCAGCGTCAGGTTTACGCGGGAACCGACTGAAGGCATTTGCTGCGTCCCACTGGACTTTGGTTTCGGAAGATAATCGCCACGCACGCCAGCAGCATCAAGACCGCGCTGATAATCCCTTAGCGTAGAGTTGTATTGTTCTTGCTCGGACTTGTGCGCGATCTCTGCGGCGTTTTTGAGGTCTTGCCGTGATTGCGCTGAGAGCATACCTCCCGAGTTTGTGTACAGCGCCTTGAATTCGGTCGCCCATCGATCTTTTCGATTCTGGAGGCTTTTGAAGATTTCCTCCTGCGATGCGTTGAAGCCCATCGAGGGGTCAATGATTTTGAAGTACCCGGCAAGGGCATTCATATCCGAGTATCGAGTCGGCTCCTTTGTGTCGATGGCAGCGACGACTGAGTCATACGCCGCGCTGGCTTTGCGATAAGAAACGGCGGTCGGATTGTTTGCGACCTTGTCAGTCTGTTGCACGCCAATCTCACGATCCTGCTTCGCACGAGCGACCTCGGCCTCCATCCGCTTTACGGCGATCTCCTTCTCGGTGTCGCTCAGTTGCTTCATCCGCTCGCCATACATCTTGGCGAACTCTGGGTCTTGCTTGAGGACGAACGGGAAGTACGGGTCTTGATCGACCGACGACAGTTCTCCCGTGGTCTTTGCCCGCGTCAGCTTCGCCGTGAGCAGGGCCGAGGAGTTCTGCACCATCAGTCCGAAGTTGGTGTTCCGCACCGCGGCCTCGGCAAGCGCCGGGGCCATCACGGTGTGGTACTGCTGACCGTAATACGGATCGGCAGCAAGGTGGCCGTACTTTGCCTGAAGACCAGACCACGCGGCGAGATAGCCGGTGCGATCCTCGGGCTTGATGTTCTTGATCGCGTCGATGTCTTTCGGCAACTGAGCCATCAGCGCAGAATTCTGGACGCGGGCATCGGCGATTGCCTTCTGGTGCTCGGCCTCGTTGTCGGCGACCAGCGCCTGCGTTTTGAGCGTGTGGTCGGCGAGGTCGAGCGCGTTCTGCTGCTGCCTGACATCGTTCCGCATCTGCTGAACGCGGATGCCCTGCTGCTCGATGTTGGTGTTTTGCAGCGCCAGCTCACCAGCAAGGAGCTGTTTGTTCTTCTCCAGCTCGAACTCGGAGACCTTCATCCGCTGGGCACGCTCCATCAGCGACAGGGCGTGATCCTGCGCCTGCATCTGATACTGACCGAGCGCGAGCCCGGCGTTGCCGTTTTGGAATTCAGCGAAGGGCATTGGAATTATTCTCCGGGGCCAAAGTACGTCCCACCGTAGGCGTTAGTTCCGCCTGCGGGAGGCGTCATCGTTTTCGGGGAAGCCGAGAGCTTGCCTTGGATGCCAGCGACCGCGCCGGGAAGCTGAGTCATAAAGTTCTGCATCATCGAATTCCCCATCATCGTGTTGTAGTTCGCCGCCGCGGCCTGCGCGTTGTACATCGCTTGCTGCGAACCATACGCCATCTGATTGTTCTGCGTCTGCACCCCGATTGCCGCGTTAGGATCAACCATCATAGCCATCGGGCTCATCGGATTCACTCGCGGGGCCATACCGTACACGGTGGAAAGCGTGTTCAGCGCCCGAGCACGCGACGCGTTTTTCCAGTCGATGAGATTGAACCCGAAATCCTTGACCAAGGAGAAACCGTTGAAGTTGCCGCTCGTGCCGCGAGTGACTCCCTTTTCGGCCGCGAAGCGTGCAATCTGATCCTGCACGTCCTTTGGCAGATTGTTCTGATTGGCGAGGTCTTCGTTGACCTGCGACATCATTTTCGCCTGCGTCGCCTTGAAACCGGGAATCGCCTGCTCCAGCAGCGACTGCGCCTGCTGCTGGTTGAACTGGTTCGTTTGCGTCGCGAGCTGAGACGCCGATCCGAAGTTCTGGAGGTTTCCAAGCGTGGTGTTCTTGGCTACTGCCGTCGGATCGACGGGCTGGTACTGAGCGCCCTGCGGGGCAGACGCTCCTTTGGCCCCAAGAAGACCGCCAGCCGCGCCTAGCACGCCGCCGATGACTGCGCCCCACGGGCCACCGATGGTGGCTCCAGCAGAAGCGCCACTCAATGCGCCTGAAAGTGCTCCGCCTGTTTGTGCGCTGGACATCTTAGAAATCCTTTCTGAGGAAGATCAGCGCCTTGTACGGAGGCATCGGCGTGAACGTGCCACCGCCGATGGCGGTCACGCTGTCGTACTTGGTGCCATCGGCTTTGACGGTGTCTGCCCCAATAGTAAGCGCCGTGATAAACGACGCCGTAGCTTCGCGGCTGCCACCCTGTGCGCTGCGAGCCGATGCCGTCCACGCCACCGGAGAACCGCCGCCCTCCGTAGTTGGGCCGTAGGTGCCGGAGTAACCCATCGGGAACTTGCCGGTGATGGACGTGTAATCTACCCAACCGGGGTTTTTGGTGAGCGCATCGTTCAGGTCTTGAGCGTCCACCATCTTGATGTCACCAACTGCGCCATCGAACGTCGTCCAGCCCTGCGTGGTGTTGCGGAGCAGTCGATTGATCTCGGTGTCGAAATAGAGGTCATTAACTGCGGCGCTCTTTGGCCGGTCAGCCGTCGCACCCATTGGAAACAGGTTAGTCGTCCACGACGAACCGTTGTACAGTTGAAGCCCGCTGGCTGAATTGAGAAACAGCTCGCCCTTGCGAGGCGACGTGGGAGTCGTTCCGCTGGGTACGATCAATGGCATCGGAACCCACTCGCCGCTGTTGAAAACCCAGATGCCCAGCGTGCGGTTGGTCGCGGCATCGACCTTGGCCCACGCCTTGTCGCGGTCGTTTGCGCCGGGGGTGTCCTTTCCAACGATTATGCCCGTGAGATTTTCGAGGCCGGACACTTGCGTGTACGCGGCAACGAAGTTGAGCAGCGCCTGCGCCGACGCCGGAGGAAAGGGGGCGTCCACGGGAGCGGTGGCGGGCTGGATGGCGATTGTGGGCATTGGGACGGCGAGGTTGTATCCGATTACGGGATTCCCGCCAAGGGTGAGGCGGGATGAGTGTGCCAGAATTGCGGCGATACGGCCCACGAGGGCACGGTCACCACGTCTTGCGTTTGATTTGGCGCGGGATTGTCCGCGTAGGGGAGCATCGAGACGCGCTCCTGAAAGACCTGAAGGTAGTCCAAGCGGGCTTGGCCGTCCCACTCGATCCGCACCTGAAAGCCGGTCGAACAGGAGATCAGACGGGCCGTGGTCGGGTCTAGCTCCTCAATCGGACTGCGGGTGGACAACAGGGTGCGGTGCTGCGGGACGACCGATCCCCACGATTGCGTGGGCGGAGCGTCCACCGTGAACTCGTCCCAGCGCACCCAGTAAGGGTATTTGTTGGGTTTGAAATAGGCGCGGACGTTGAGGCCACCGCGGATGTCGGAGAACATCAGATCGCAGCGGCGAAGGTGTTTCAGAGTTCCCGGGGCGTCGCCAAACAGCACGCGACTCTCGAATGCCTGCGTCGGCTCGTCGCCGACCTGAACCGCATTCTCTCGAAGAATTTCCCATAGCCCGTTGGTTCCGTCGAGGTCTCGGCCAAGAATGAAACAACGCTCGGTGCCTGAGATTCGGCCGGTGAACAGCTCGGCGATAAGAATACCGTCCCACTCACCGTCATACGCGGGAGGGCTCTTTTGACCGCGGCCGGACAGCGAATCGAAATTGAACGCGACAAGACCTTGAGCCATTGACCGCGGGCCGTAGATGAACGGCGAATGCGTGCAGAGGAGCCGATTGTCGAAGCAGACCACGCTTGCATCCTCCAGAAGGAACGGAGTGTCGTAGTCAAAACGGTGCCGCAGCTCCACCGAGAGTGGCGCAAGTCCCGGTGCGTCGTAATCCGCGGTGGAGCTGCGGACAGAACGGAGTCCGTCACTACTCCGAAAGTAGAGGTCTTGGTTCACGGCCACGACCGCATTCGCGCCGGAGATTCCGCGGGTTGGCAGAAGAATCGTCTGAAATCCAACCTCGCCCCACAGATCGCGCTGACTGATCTGTGTCTTCATTGTGTACACGGCGGAGTCGGTGCCGACGACCAGAGCGCCTTGGCCGGAGCCCGTGTCGATGACTGGAAGAATGGCGAGCGCCTTGACCTGCGACTCGAACGCAAAGTCGCCGCCTCCGAGGAGATTGTAGGTCTCGGTGAACTTCAGCTCCGACTGATGGTCGGGCTGGCGAATGTCGCCAATGCGGACATCATAGCCGGAATTGACCACCACGGCCAAACGTCCGTTTCCAAACGCCATCGCTTTTCCGACAGGAACCTCGTTGGAATCAGCTCGGCGGAAGTCTGCGCCGTCGTAGATGTAAGGTTTGGACTGACCGTCCTGCATCACGATGCTGCCTACCGTCTCGGCGAACCAGACACGCGGCTGCTTCGAGGAATTGAGATCGGTCGCATTTTTCTGCTCGGCCGTCCACGCTTTCGGGTCGATGACGTAGAACTTGCCTCCGATTGACGCGACAATCTGGGATGACGCGTTGAAAATTGAAGCGCCCTGCATCAGCCCGTTTGGCAGAGACATCCGCTTCACGATCCTCGGACGCGAGCGGACGCGCCCACCGCGGATCGAGACGTTGCGAAGGAGTGCGGCCTGCTGCTCGGAAATTAGCTCAGGCTCGCGCCCGCGATTCATTCCGTCGAGCACCGTGGCCTGAGTGTCTGAAAGCCATCCTTCTGTGGTGGGCATCAGAAGATGTCGGTGCGCTCGCCCATTGAAGCGACGCGAGTTACGTTGACGGGGGCCGAATTTCGACGAGCACGATAAAGCAGCGCCTCGTCGCGAAGAATCTGCGCGGCGGCGCGGAAAGCGCCCTCGCTGGCTTCCAGCTCGCCCTTGTCCAAAAGCGCGACAGCCTTCACGCCGAGCCGAAGGGCGGACAGGTTGGTGACAAACAGCTCGTCGGAATCCTGTTCAACATCGAACAGGCGGCGGCGAACAATCGCATCAATGGTCTTTGACGCGTCCTCCACCAGATCGGTGAACCGATAAAGACGGAAAGTCGGATTCTTGTCGCGGGCGCGGTAGTCAGCGGCAACGTACTGACGCCCGTTCCGGTCGATAAAAGACAAAACAAGGTCGCCGACAGTTTCGGGTTTTGTCACCCGGTCGATCCTAGACCAGAGAACCGATGACGTCGCGTCAGGGAGGGTAAACGTGACGGATTGAGCCACTTTGTTGGCATCAAGCCCATAAACCGTTACCACTCCCGTGTCCGAGCCGGACGTTGACGCTATGCGGGCTTGAGCGCCGTACTGAGGCGGAGCGACATAGGTTGCGTGCTCGCCCATATCCAGCCCGTACTGGCACCACTCGTTTTTCTGATACGGCCCGGGGCCATACTCCAGAAATTCAAACCAAGGCGGCTGGATTTCAACCGGCTGGCGGTTGATAGCGGTGTGAACAATCGCCTCGTATTGAGTTGGCAGAGCCACCACGCCGCCGCGGTGCGCGAACTTGATGCGAGCGTATTGAAAAGGCCACTCGCCTAGCGTGCAGAGACGTTCCTGAGCGAGATTAACCGCGGTTTTCAGGCGCGGGTCATCGACGACAAGCCCAGTCTGTCCGGCAACACGACGCAGCTCTTCCTTCACATCGCCGTAGGTGCGTTTCAGCATCGTGGTTACCAGTTGAACGTCATTGCGTCGATCTCGTAGCGACAGGTGACGCCCGCGGTGGCGTCACCGTTGCCGTCGGCAGGTGCGACAAAGATTTCGAGCTTCGAGGTTGTCGTGACTCCCGTGATGATGCGGGTGCAATCGATGATAGCGTCGTTGCCGTCGTGCGAATAGCGACTGGCGAGCGGCTGATAGCTTCCTCCGTTGACGCGGTAGTACACCAAAATGTTTCCGTAGTATCCGAGTAGCCGTCCCTGCACTTGAAGCCGAAGCGTGCTGTCCGAATCGGGGCAGAGGGCGGGGGCACCGTTGACGCGCCACGATGCGTGACCCGGGCCGTAAAACGCGATTGGCGTGCAATGTGCAAACGAGTATGCCGTGCCTGAGCCGAAATTTTTTGCGTTGGCAAAAGATGTGCCCATTTCGGTCGCCCGAAAATACTTTCCGCGATAGCTCGGATGGAACAGGTAACCGTCGTGGCCGATATGAACGGCCACCATCTCGCCAGTCGTGATTTTGCCCGCTTCTAGGTCGGTGATGTGGGCGTTGATTATCTTACCATCACCGATCTGGGCCGAGTTGCGGATGATTACGTCGCTGGCCGACAGCTTGTCACCGATGGCGATGCCGTAGGCAAACGAGCCAGCCGTTAGGTTGGCGACGAGCGAACCGTCAACAGTTCCGACAATGTCTCCACCACTTACCGACGCAATCCACGAGGAGCCAGTCCAGCGATAAAGTTTCTTGTTGTCGTTGGCGAATGCGAGGTCTCCAGAATTGTTACCCGAGACGGGCAGCGATGCTGCGGTCGCGAAATAACGGACGGGGCGGATGGCGGAACCAAAGTCGCCCGCGGTGATCTGGCGCTGGACGCTCTGCCAGCCGCTGCCGTCCCAGCGATACATTTTGTAGCCGTCGTGGCTGTCGAACCAGATGTCTCCGGCCTTGAGCTGACCTGCCGTGTTCGACGGTGCCGAGGCTGAGTAATACGTCTTGTTGCCCGTGCCAGCGGTTTCCACCGCAAGGATTCGACCACCAAGCGCGTCGATGGCGGTGTTGTCGGACACCATTTGTGCGCCCGGTACAACTTTCTTGCCCGAGGCAATCGTCGTGCCCGCCGAAGCGTTGCTGGTCGCCGTCTGCGCCGTAAGGCGAAGCGACGTGGCGGAAAGAACCGTGGTGACCGTAAAACTTCCGGCCGACTCAATGAATAGAGGCTGACCCACGGCCACCCACGAGGTATTAGCAACCGCAACCGTCACTTGCGCCGCCGAAGCAGGCATCACGAACGACGCAGTCGTCGTGGTCTGCGGTGAGACGGCGCTGACACCGGGATTGCCCGAATCGCCTTTTTCCCCCTTGGGGCCACGCGGGCCGGGAATGCTGCTGATGCGTGGGAGTGAGCCGATGGGAAGTTCGTTCATCGTCAGATGCGCTCAACGCTTTTTGCGGAGCGACTTCACGATCAAAATGGTAAGGTGGGTAATCGTCAGGAGCGCAATCAGAGTCCCGAGGTACACGTTGAGCTTTTCGGCGGTGAACGTGGCGAGGAGTCCGCCGACGCCGGTCACCGTTGTTCTATGCACTTCCATCGTCGTAATACAAAGGAGCGGAGCCCCGGAATTGAACCGAGGCTCCGCTACCGAAAGACCGATTAAATATCGGTCGCCTTGGTGAGGATCGAGTAGCCCAGCTCGGGGAAGATGGGCTTTGCCGCAACACGCACATCGGCCAGATAATAGCCGAGGTTGCCACGGTCGTTGTCACCTTGGAAGGTACGCTGATTGATCCATTGGAATTCACCGATGAAGTTCGTGGGGTCGAACTTCATACCGCTGAACTGCGTCGGATCGACCGCCTCGTACTTCGCTTCCCAGACCTGACGGCCGAGGATGGTGGCGACTTCGTACTCGGCCTTGCCGTTATTCACACCGTTCACGCCGTAGGAGGCGTTTGCGATGTACTTGCGGCCCACCGTCGCGGCGGTGTTCGAGGTCGGGTAGATCGCATTCGTCAGGGTCAGGTCAGCAGCCGTGAGGATGCCACCCGTCTTGCCGAAGCGGATCGGGAACAGATCAACCACCGGCAGGAAGCCGTTCACCGCACCGTCGTAGCCGAGAATCTCAAGATTCTTGGCCGGGTCGAAGAACTTGACGCTGTCCTTGGTGTCCGAGGTCGTCCACAGGCGGGCGATGGTGCCCACGCCAGCGTGCAGCGGGATGATCGGGCGACCCTTGCTGTCGCGGCCAACAGCCAGCTCATCAGCGAGGCCGTTGCGGCAGAGCTGCCAGTAAATCTGCTTGAGGTGATCCCAAGTCAGATAGTCGTTCGGCAGCGAGGACAGGTCGGTGAAGTCACCCTTCGTGCTTGTGGCGGTCGAAAGAACGCCGGAAGCGCGAGTGGCGACCTTGTTGTCGACCTGAGCAATGTTCTGCAAACGATACCAGTCGCTCCACCACACCTGCATATACTCGGACAGCGCACGCTCGAAACCTGCGACGGTCTCGGCAGCGTCAACGGCACGCTTCAGGTCGCTCAGGCAGACGGTGTCCGTTTTGAAGGACGTGCCGTACAACTTGAACGTGCGCTGAATTTCGCCGCGCTGGATCAGCGTGGAGTCAGGATTGCAGCTCGGGTTGCCCGTGCCGGTCGAGAGCGCAACCTCGGTGAGGCTGGTCGGATAGGCGGAGGGCAGCTCGTGGGTGAGCGTGCGAACCGTGGGAGTGCGACCTTCAGAGAGGTCGAAAGCACTCATCGGAACGAGAGTGCGGAATGGATTTGAGCGGAAGAGCTTCTGGTAAACAGTCTTGTGAAACTGATTCCGGCGCTCGACGAAGTAGTTGTTGAGATCGAGAGACATTGAAGTCGGAGAGTTGATGGTTGGTTTTCTGTCCGAGTAGCCCGTGCCACTCAGCGAGCGCCACTCGCCTTATCAGCTTTCCGATCCGCCGAGACCGCCAGTTCTCGGGGTGCAGCTACAGATCGTCTAGGATCGTGAATACATTTTTTACTGACGTCGCGCAAGAGGCAGTCGGGAAAAGAAAAAGTCCGACCCAAAAGCCGGACTGTTTTACGATGACCTCGAAAACGGTACTAGCGACTAAAGTACCTCTGGGCGGCTTGGATGTGCGTCTCGCTGGCGGGCGGAGCATCACCGCCGGAAGGCGCACCTGCGCCGCCGGAAAGCGAGGGAGATGCCGCGGTCAGCCCTTTCACCTGCTTTTCCAGCTCTGCAATTCTGGCGTCTCGCGCCGAAATTGCAGAATCGTAGAGCGAGGCGATTCGCGGGATGCCGTGCTGCATCGTAAACTCGTACAGCGCAGCCTTGTGCGCGATATCAGCCGCGCCGCGCTCGTCGATTGCGCCGAATGCGTAGGACTCGGCTTGCGAGGTGAGCTTGCTCAGAGCCTCGTTGTACGCGGCAGCAGCGGTCTTGGCCGAGTCCGCGGCCTTCTCGTCAACCGAGGCGGGCAGGAATGTGCCGGTGTAGTTTTTGGCTACCTCATCGAACGAGGCCCGCGAACGGGCACCGCCGGTCGACTTCATCGATTTCAGCGACTCGTCTGCCTGCGCGAGCGCCTGCTCCGCACCTATCTGGGTCGTGAAGTACGCATCAAGCGCCGCTTGGAATTTTACGCGGGCGTAGGGCGTCATCTTGTCCATCGCGTCACTCACCGCGCTGTTCAGCGCCTTGCCCCTCATCGAAAGCAGCTCAGGCACGTTCACCTCGACCTCGTCGGTCTTCGCGATGTTCGCCATCGCCTGCTTCGCCTGCTCGGCGGGCGCGACGTACTTCGCGACAAACTCGGGGTGATTCTTCAGGTCGAAGACCTTGAGCTTTTCGGAATACGATTTGTTCTGCGCTTCAAGCTCGGCGAGACGGGCCTTTGTCGCATCGTCAACAGAGCTGGCCGGGGTAGCCTTGAGCTTTTGCTCCAGCTCCAAACGAAGTTTGCGCTCTTCGTTGGCTCGCTTCTTCAGCTCGTCCCAACCGGCACGGCTCTTTGCGTTGTCGGGCGGCGCTTGCAGCCCCTTGTCGATGTCGTCCAGCGAAGCGGGCTCCGCAGGCGCGGCGGGTGCCGCTTTCTGGGCGCTCTTCAGGATGGATGCCAGCGGGTCAGACAATTTAGCAGGCTCCGCAGGGGCCGCGGCAGGCGGCTTGCTGGCCGGTTCAGCCGCAGGGGCGGCGGGTGGCGCGGAAAAGAATTTCTCAGCCGCGGCACGATGCGAAACATCCGCTTCAGCCGTGGCTGTCGCGGTATCGGGACTAGTGTCTGTGGTCATTCAGGTGACGGATAAGACTCGGAAACGGATCGGGAATCCTGCGGCTCCTCGGCGATCTGGACGAGGCCGTCGCGGTAGCTCTCCCAGCCCTTAATGCGGTTCAGCAGGGCGACTGCGGCACGCTCGTCCCACTCGCTGCGAGCGACGGTGGTTCCGCGAAGACCTGTGCCCGGATGCCGGGCTTCCATAATCGACAGCGCCTTCTGCGTTATTCCCAGATTCAGCCACTCGCGCAGCTCCATCCGCTCTCTGGCATCGAGCGCCTGACGGTGAGCTGCGGGAATGATGATTACCTTGGGTGTCAGACCTAAAAGGTGACGGAGGGACTTTAGCATTGAGAGTTACTGCGGGGTGCCCGCCCCGACCATCGCGGCGGGGTTCATCTGAGCGCCACCGGCAGGCTGATCGGGAGCAACTCCACCGTTCTGCTGCGCGTCATTGTGCATTCGCTCGACCATCTTGAAGATGCCCTCGGCACCCGAGCGAACCTCGGTGAACCTCGGCCAAAGTTCCTTGAACAGCTTCTCCTGCATCTTGTCCGCCTTGAGGTACTCGAAGTGGGCTTCGAGGTGCGGCACCGCGTTCTGAAGCGCGATGAGTCCGTTCGGATCGATCTTCCCCGTGGCGGCGTGATTGTGGACAATGACTTCCAGCGGCTGGAGATGTACCGGCGCGTGCGCGGCGTGATTGTCTTGCGGGTCGACCGGCAGCGGGTTGCCCTCTCCCATATCGGTGTTCTCCATCATCGCGAGGCGGGCGGACTTGATCTCGCTCGTGGCGTCCTCCGGGTTGAGCGCCTTGGCGACCGCCTGAGCGCCAAACTTCGAGGTGACCCACTTCTCCTGCATCCAGCGACGGTTCGCATCGGGAAGATTAATACCCTGCATCGCGAGATCGCCCTGAACCATCAGATTCATCGCTCCCGGGTCAGCACCCGTGCGGAGCGTAATCTCGCCATCGTGAAAAATCTTCTCCGGCATACCCAGCTCATCGACGCAGCGTTTCTTGAACATCTTCGCGTCCTGATCGGGATTACCGCGCATACGCAGACGGCGGAACTGCTCGACGAACAGATTGCGAGCGATCTGCCGCAGGTAGAGCGTCGCGTTTGCCACGTCTACCTGCGACTGAATGTTGGCGATGATGTTTGCCTGCGTCGCGGTCTCCGATTGCTCGATTTGCTTTCCTTGATCCTTGTATCGGGCGTTGTTGTAGCTTGTCTGGCCCTCGATCAGTTCGATGGTCTCAAGGATCGAGCGGCCGGTGGGGTAGGAGCCAAGTTGCTCCACGTCCTTGGGCAAGAAATTGAACGGCCCGATGGTCGTGATCGGGACGGTCTCGCGACCGCCCTCGGACATATCGCGGAAATTCAGACCGTCGAGGAGAGTGCGATCTACCGCACGCGACTTGAGGCGATTTTGAACCGTCGCGAGGGCGAAATTCTTGATGCCAAAACCCTTGGTGCCCCACCAATCACCGTTGCCCGCGTCGAAGAAGACCGCGGCCATAACCTCGTTCATCGACTCGGGGCGATTGTCGCTGCCGGTGTCGTCGAACAGGAAATCGTTTTGGTGCTCCTGCATCTCGGCGAAGATCATCCGGCTGATCTTGCCGTCGTAATCTTTGACCAAAAGGTGAACCAGCTTGATCGGGTCGTGACCCGTGGTGACACCAAGCGAGTTGTCACGCATCAGCCGTTGGAGTTCGAGCAAGTCTTGGCCGGTGACCGGGGTGCTCACGTTGCCTTCCTGCTTGACGAATTCACGGGCAAGCAGCGCCTCAATCGCGTCGGTGTTCCATCCACGTTTGCGAGCCGTGGCCTTAGCCTCGTCGTTACGGACGAGCGCCCAGAGATAATCAATCTCCAATTCCTGCCGCACTCCGATCAGAGAAATTTTCTCAACGCTGGCCTTCGAGCGGGTCGGCACCTCGACGTCGCCGATGCGAACAGCCTCCCACCGCGGGGTGAAACGGTCATTCCAAAAGCCGACGCCAACACCAAAGGCGACGTGGTTCTGAGAAAACAGCAGGTAATTGCGGACGTAATCCGGCCCCCAGTCATCGATGAATCGATTAAATGCGTCTTGAAAAATCTGCTCCCATTTTTCCGAGTTGGGGTCTTCCGGCGTGACGTAGGTGACCGCGGCAAGGTTTGTCGTGTCGTGCAGGAGCCGCCAGTAACTGACCATCACCTGTTCCAGCGTGGACGCCGCGTCGCGGAAGTTCACGTTGCAGCGCCACGTCTGGCCGAGCTGCATCAATTCGCGATTCGCGAACGGTGGAGCACCGTCCAATTGGTTTTGGACTTGCACCCACTTCTCGCGGCGCTGGAGCGAAGCCGTGCGGAGCTTCAGCCACAGCGACCGGGCGGTCGCCGCGTCGCGGATTCGGCGCTCATTCGCTGTAGGCAACGGTGAATTGACGTTCGCTTCCATTCGTCACCCAGTTGTATCCGAAGTCCCCGCACCGTTCAAGGGGGTGTCGGGATGCTGCCAGCACCACGCCGGAAATACTACCTCGGGAGAGTTGCTGGCTTTTATCACACCCAATGGAAGATTTACTTTGGCTTGCAGGGAGCACCCGCAGGCGGCGCACACCGATATGTCGGGATACCGGCGATCCTTGGGGATAGCCGCCTCGATAGCCTTGTACACCGCCGAGCAGGAACACAGGTTGGCCGACCGATTGAACGGGCATCGGCGGCAGATGTCCGCCCTAGCCGCGGCCTCGGTCTTGTCGCAGAGCGCCGACCGGCCGGAGGCCACCTCCGCCAGAATACCCGCGACAGACTTGGTGAGCGAGATCGCTTTGGCCGTGGTAAGGGTAGTCGTCAGGTCTTTGACCGGCCGGTAGTTTTCCCCGGGTTCAGGCTGACACTCGGTGGTTGTCAGCCCGGCGCATAGCTGCCGCTGCACGTCGGAATGGATCGTGTCGAGCGGAAGATTTTTGTAGCTCCGATGCGGCTCAATCTTCTTGATGAGATCATCGTAGTTGTCCGAAATAAACCAGACGCCGGTTTCCGGCTGAATGTATTTCCAGCCGCCCGGTGGAACGTCGCGAAAGGATCGGATTAACGCCATAATGTGCGATATATTGGACGTTAAGTGGGGTTAAGGTGCGATATATCGGACGTTAAGCAGGTTCAGCGACAAACTCGCGGTCGGGGTTCGTCAGGTTGCTGTACTTGACGGCTCGCTTAAGAAGACGGGCATCCCGTGAGCCCGAGTAACCCTCGGGCGAGCTTCCGGCAACACCTCCCTTGCGGCGCAGCAGCTCGACCAGCATCACAAAAGCATCGCCCTCGTCGGGGGAGTAGCCGAGGCGCTCTTTCATCTCCTTCTTAGTCTCGATGCGGATTTTCTTATCTTTCACCGTCTCGTACTGACGCGCCGCGAGCTGGTCGCGCAAAGTCTTGAAATCCTCGCTCACGCCGCCGACCAAACCCTCCTCCATCCACGCACGCCCAGCCCACCACAATTCTGAAACAAATCTGTCGAACAATTCGGTGCAATTTTCGGTGTCCGCCTTTTTGAGTCTCCTTTCGGTGGCACCGCCGCCGAAATTGCAGCGACTGATGTCTGCCCCCCATTCCTTCTCCAGAATGGCGGCGACGCCGCGGCCAGCGCCAGTCACGTCGAGGATGAAATTCTCGCTCTTCACCTCGTACTTCGTGCAGATGCGCTTCACCTCGTGCGCGATGAGATAATCGAGCGGCTCCGATTTGTCGGTGACCGACACTTTTATCGGGATCGTGGTCACGAGGTTCATCGCGAACCGCGAGTTGTTTGCCTCGCCGTACTCGGCGATTGCCAGCACGCATTGGTCGCCACCCTCAAACGCGGGATCGAGCGAGGCGATCCGCGTCGGCTGAAAATTGTAGACCAGCTTCTTCTCCGCCTTGTTAAGCACTGACGACGGGAAGATGACGCCGAAGAGTCCCTCGGGAGCGAACCATCCGCGGACGAACGTCCACCAACGCGGAGAACCTTCGCCGAATGCCTTGGCAACGCTGTCGAGGTAATCCTGTCGTATCAAGAAAGGAAATACGGTTTTCCCGTGCTTGATGTTCGCCGACTTGAGTCCATCGAGGCGAATGCAGATGCCGCCACGCTTCGTTTCCCAGAACTGGTCGACGTCGGGATCGATATGCGCCCAGCCGCCATTCGGCTCGCACCACGTCCCAAATTCCGAGTAACGCCGAGTCGGATTGGCGAGCTGCGCCATCCGAAAATCGGGGTCAGTCATCAAATTGGCTGCGGCTTCAAATATGGCTGACGGCGTGCCCTGAGCCTCATCAATGATGACGTAGCGTCTCTTCCTCGAATGCGTCCCCTGAATCTTTTCAACGGCATCCTGACCACGGTCGGTCGCAATCCCTTCAATGACATATTTGTCTTCTTTCGTCCCTGCTGGACGGATCGTCATATCGTGGTTTCTGACGTCAAACGTGACTCCGCCAGCCACGCCCGGTGCAATCATCGCGGTGCGGATCGCCGACACGGTGTCGGCCCAGAGGCGTTTACGCAGGCCGGGAAGGTGGGTCGAGGTCAGCGTGATGATCGAGTTTTCGGGATCGGCGACGTAGCTTGCCGCCGAGATGTGGCCGAAAGTGTGGGTCTTCGCCGCGGACGCGTGGCCGATCACCGAAATGACGCGAAAATTGCACCACGCCCACGTCAGGAGTTCGAGGTCATCACGCCAGCGCGTGATACCGGGCTCCACCTCGCCAGCGTAGAGGTGCGGCCACAGCGCCATCATTGCGTTTCGTAAGTGAGCCTGCTGTCCAAGCCCTCCCTGCTCCGTCGTCCGTTTCTGCGCGTAGCAAAACAGTTCGACCATCGCCTCCGACCACTGGTCGGGGAAGTTGGCTTTGTATTTTCTCACTCAGTTGCAGAGGCCGTGATGCTGAAGAACATTAATTACGTCAGCCAAAGTTGTCGGCGCTACGCCCGGATATCGGTACTGAAGTATGCGGTTGTTGTTACAATCGTACAGCCACCGATTTGTTCCACCAGTTCCTAGATGAATGTCTCCCGACGTGGTTATGTTGCCTCCCGCGGTAATTGTACCCGTCGCCGAGATGCTAGAATAAGTGATTGAGCCGGATATGCTCAATGCAGCGCCGTAAATTGTTCCGCCGACATCCAGCGATTTAGCAATGTACGCTCCCCCGGGCGTGTAGAGCGGAGCATCTATCGTTCGAGGATCGGAACTGCTGAACGCCCTCAAGTTTTGACCTGAAACAATCTCAAACGACTGAATTGAATCTCCTGAAGAGTTAGAACCAGAGATGACCAGTCCACCGGAATTTAGCGTTAGAAAACCTTTGAGAGAATTACTTGAGTTATAAAACATCAACGCGGCTTGAGTCGATCCCGACGGGTAAGACGCTAATTTCAGATAGTAGTCGCTCCCTCGCCCGACCTGAACCCCAGAAGAATTTATGATTGTTTCGCTGGCACTGCCCGACGCCGCTTTGATTGATCCTGTGCTTATGTTGACCGCGACAGAAAGGTTACCTGCCGCGATCTTGTCCGCAGCGACAGTCCCATTCACCAGCAGATTGCCGTTGATGACTGCGGCGATGGTCGCCCAGTTGCTACCGTCCCAAAAACGAGTCTCGGCGAAACTGGTGCCGTTAGAAATCGTGACTTGATCAAGCAGCACCTTGGTCAGTCCAGCCGAAGTGATCGCGCCGTTTGCCGTCGTGTCCGACCAAACGGAACCCGTGGCGTAAAACGCCTTGCTTCCACGCTCACCGTTTGTGCCGTTTGTGCCGTTTGTGCCGTTTGTGCCGTTTGTGCCGTTGGTGCCGTTGGTGCCCTTCGCCAAATACAGTGCCCACGTCGCGATGTTAGTGCGGATGTAGCTGTTTCCGTCGGTGGTGTTTTTGTAGACGGAGTTGACCGGCCACGCCGCTGCACTGGGAGCCGAAGCAAACTCGCCGATGTAGTTGATCGGAGGGATCGAGGCGTTTGTCGCGATGGTGTTCAGCGGAGTGCCGTTGACGACCAGCGTTCCATCAATGGACACAGTGGTGCCGCTTACCGCGAACGGAGCTATGTTTCCGGTCGATGTGTAGACTTTGAAATTTTCAGCGAGGAACGTGATGTCAGACGTCGGTTTAACGTAGACTCCAAGCACCGACCCACCCGCCACCGTGACGACCGCCTTGGCCCCCGTACCCCCTCCGCCGGTAAACGATACCAACGGAGGCTTGGTGTATCCAGTTCCCGCGTTTGTGACGATGATGGACGTGATTGATCCGCTTGTGATGGTCGCGGTAGCCGCAGCGCCCGAGCCCAACGCGTTTCCGTTTGGATCAAGTTGCGAAGTGAATACCACTGTCGGCGTAGACGTGTATCCACTGCCGCCGGACAATCCGTTCGCAGCGGTGACCGACATTCCTGTCACGACTCCGTTGGCGTTCGCGGTAAGGACGTACTGGCTGGAAAGAAAACCGTCAGCCGTGGCTCGGGTCTGCGCTTCCGTCGAGAGCGACGTCGTCAACCCACCAACAGTCGAGTTCAGCGCGGTGTACTGGTCGGAGACGGCAGAAACCGCATTGGCTGTCGTGGTGATCTGCTCCTGAAACGACGCCAGACTCTTGTTGAAGCTGGCTTTAATCGTCAGCGTCTGCTGCGCCACCGACTCGTACTGATTCGCTGTAGTTGTACGCAGCTCCTCGATGCTCGCGGCCGATGAGTTGATGCCGTCATCTACTTTCGCTTCCAGCAAAGTAAGTTCGGACGCATACGCGAACCCGGGCTCCACCTGCGACGTCAGGATTACCCCAGCAATCGCCGAGGAATTCACCGTGCGATTGCCAATCGTCGCAGACAACTTAGAGGCAACCGCGGTTATCTTCTGCTGAGTCTCGGAAGTCGCAGTGGCTAACGCCTCGTAGAGTGCCGCAATCGCCGCCTCACGGGCGGTAGTCTCCTTGCGAATTCTCGCAAGCAGCAGTTCGTCTGGCACCGATCCAGCCATCAGAGCTTTTCGCGAGCGACGTCGCGGATTTTTTCCAGCGTTCGGAGACCGCCCATTCCGAGCAAGGCAAACAGAATCGGGTAAAGTTGGGAATTGTCCAGTTGTGGGAAAGTGGGCGGCTTCTCGCCAAGGTACTGGGCCACAAGAGAAACCGCCCACGATCCGATGGGCATCAGCAAAAACTGCCACGCCAACGCGCAGCCGCAAATCCAACCGATAAACGGTCGCCAGCCCGCAACAAACAGAGACGCCGACGCGGCCTCGACTTTGTTTATTTCCGTCTGGTTGCGGTCGGCGTCAACAAGGGCTCGGACTATTTCCGTTTGCTGCGCCATCACCTGAGCCTCCATCTCCAGCCTCGCCCGCTGCCGTTCCTCCGGGTTAGGAATGAAGCTCGCGACCTTATCGATCAGCGGGCCAATGAGGCTGGAGAGGATCGGATTCACATCACTCCTTCATCACGTCGGCGGCGATGAGGCCGTTCAGCACGTCAATCGGGATGCTGTTCTTGTCCAGCTTCAGGTCAGTTTCGGTGAACGTGATGTCCGGAACGCCTTCTGCCTCGCCCGCCAGAATCTCGTCAATCGCCGCGACAAACTCAGGAAACGCGGCCGATTTAGGATCGATGTTCACGTTGCCCTTGTCGTCAGGAACGCCTTTGGAGCGGATCAACTCGCCGCGGACTTTCTCAAAATCCGCCTCAACGGCCTCGCACTTGCGAAGAGTCTTGGCGATCTTGAACCGCACAGACCCCGAAAGGTCAAACGGTGACTTGGCATCGATCTCGGCAATGCGAGACAGTTGTTTTTTCAGTAG
>OMJI01000288.1 GCA_900299315.1 Verrucomicrobiota bacterium
AGCTACCGGGATTTGCCGTTGCGGCTGGCGGAGTATGGGTGCTGTTACCGGTACGAACAATCGGGCGAACTCTTCGGCTTGATGCGCGTGCGCTCGCTCAACATGAACGACGCGCACATCTATTGCACCGCGGAACAGTTCGCCGCCGAGTTCAACGCGGTCAACGAGATGTACCTGAAGTATTTCAAAATCTTCGGCCTCGAAAAATACCAGATGCGTTTCAGCACCAGCGCGCCGGAAGGTCTCGGCAAAAAGTACGTGGACGAGCCGGCGTTGTGGAAGCAGACCGAGGACATGGTCCGGGAAGTCTTGAAGTCGAGCGGCATCAACTACGTCGAGGTCGCCAACGAAGCGGCGTTCTACGGCCCGAAGATCGACGTGCAAGTCTGGAGCGCGATCGGTCGGGAGTTCACTATCGCGACGAATCAAGTGGACTTCGCCGTCCCGAAACGTTTCGGCCTCGTCTACAAAGACCGGGACAACACCGAGAAGACACCACTCTGTATCCACCGCGCGCCGCTCGGCACGCACGAACGTTTCATCGGTTTCCTCATCGAACATTACGCCGGTAATTTCCCGCTCTGGCTCGCGCCGGAGCAGGTGAGGGTGTTGACGTTGGGCGAGGAAGAGCCGCTCTTGCACTACGCGAAGGACGTCGTCAATCAACTCCGCGCCCAGCAAGTCCGGGCGGAAGGCGATTACGGCAACGATCCGATCAAGGCCAAGATCGCCAATGCCGAGAAGGCGAAAGTCCACACGATGCTCGTCATCGGCGGTCGCGACATGGAAGCCGGTAACGTGAGTGTCCGACTTCACGGCAAAGGCAACGTCGGCGCGAAGCCGAAAGCCGAAGTCATCGCCGACATCCTTGCGGCAATCCGGGAACGCCGTACGTAGCGTGGCCAAGGTTTGACCTCGGTGGCTTTGCTTTTTCCCATTGGGCGTATATAGTTCGGCCATGCCAGCAACATCGTATCGTTACTTGGTGAACCTACCGAATGTGTGCGGAGGCAAGACCATCGTGGAGGGAACGCGCGTGGGAGTGCACGACGTGGTCGGCCTTATCGTCAACGGCGCGACGGTGGATGAAGTGTTGCGTAGTTTCCCGAATCTGACGCGGGCACAGGTTTATGAATGCCTGGCCTACTACGAGGATCACAGGGCGGAAGTTGATGCGTTGGTGGCGCAGCAGATGGCCGAGTCGCTCTGATGAAGTTTCTGCTCGACCACGACGTGCCCAACGAAGTTGCGGAGGTCTTGAAGCACTTGGGACACGATGTGGCATTGGTGCGTGAGGCGCTCTCTGCCACGGCCCAAGATCCCGACATATTCAACTATGCCCAGACCCAAAAGCGCATCATCATCACCTGTAATCGAGAACACTTTCTCGCGTTGTCACGAGCAGTTTTCCAGGCCAAGCCCTCGCAGCCGTTCGCTGGGTTGATTGTGCTGATTCGGCGCCGAACGCGGCAGGCGGAATGTGCGCATGTTCTCGCCCTCCTGCGACGGACTGGCGAGGCCGGCTTGGCCGGTAACATCAACATCGCCTAGACGTTGCCGTCTCTGCAGGAGATTCAGCGTTCCTCGATTTTCACTTCCACGTCCATCTTGTGGGTGGTCATGCCCCGGTAGGTGCCGCGGACGGGGGCGACGTCGGCGTAGTCGCGGCCGATGGCGATCTTGATGTAGGTCGCACCGGGCTGGCAATTGTGGGTGGGATCGAGGGCGCGCCAGCCTTGGCCGGGGATGTAGATTTCCGTCCAGGCGTGCGTGGCGCTGGCGATTTCGGTGGCGAGGTAGCCGCTGACGTAACGGGCCGGCATCTTGAGCGCCCGGCAGAGGCTGATGAGGACGTGGGCGTAATCCTGGCAGACTCCCCGGCGATGCTGCAAAACATCCCGGGCATGAGTGTGCACCTGCGTGGAGTTGCTTTGGTAGGTGAGGTGGCTGTGGACGAATTGCATCAGGCGCAACGCGGTTTGCCAGAGGTCGGTTTCACCGCCGGTGGCGTCGACGGCGAGTTTCCACGTGGCGAGGTCGTTGTCGGTGTATTGGCTGGCGAGGATGAAATCGTAGAGTTGCTCGGTGCGCATCGCCTGCTGCAAGTCCGCGGCGCTGGCGGGGCGGGCATCGGTCGGCAGGGGCGCAGGCGGATGGGTGGTGACTTGAAATTCGCTCTCGATGGTCAGGGAGTCGTGCGGCTGGGGGATCTCGAAGTGGTGGACGGCGTTGAGGTAGAAGTCCCGGTAATGCTGGAGGCGGACGGCCGGGAGGATTTTGAGCAGAAACCCGTCGAGGGTCTGGGAGTCGGTGCTGGCCGGCTGGAGATGCAATTCGTTGAAGCTCTCGCGCACGGGCGTGCTGTAGGCGTAATGCGTGCGGTGCCGGATGGCGAATTTCATCGCGCGCGGAGGTAGCAAAAGCTCGGGCACGGCGCGAGTCAAAAAATGCGCGCCTGTTGTTGCTTTTCTTCCTGCTGGACGAAGGCGGTCTCGCTGTCGTTGAACGCGTGTGAGATGTAGATGGAGAAGACGGCGTCGCCGATGGTGTTGAGCTTGGCTTGGAGTTGGTCGAGATACTCGTGCAGGCCGACGGCGAAGACTTCCTCGACGGTGCCGAAACGCAATTCGGCGGTGAGGCGGCCGGCAAGTTTCTCGGCGTCGTTGGAGTACCGGCCCTCGGCCACCCCGGAGATGCGGCGGAGGGTGGCGTTGAGTTGTTCGACGCAGACGCGGATGGAGCGCGGGAAATCCTCGTTGAACAGCAGCAGGCCAGCAACGTTGCGGGGATGAACGTCGGCGCCGTAGAGCGTCTTGAAAGCGTCCCACGCGCTGGCGGAGCGGAGGACGGCGGACCATTCGAGCGCGGCGGTCTGGTTGACGGTCTTGGGCAGTCCGCGCGCCGGCAAGGTGTGGGTGCGGACGTCGAGGATCCGGGAGGTTTTGTCGGCGCGCTCGATGAACCGGCCGAACTGGCTGAAGAGCCAGCCTTCGTTGTGAATGTGGGTGGTCTCGCTGAGGCCGATGAGCAGGAGCGAGGTGGATTTGACCTCGTTGAAGAAATCGCTTGGGCTGCTCGCCCACATGTGGCGCGCGGCGGGGGCGATGGCGAAAAGGTAAAGCCGGTTGAGCTGTTCCCACGACTCGACACTGATCTGGTCGCGGACGGTCCGGGCGTTCTCGCGGGCTTGGCAGATGGAGGAGACGATGGAGTTGGGGTTCTGTTGGTCGAACACCATGAACTCCGTCACGGCGGCGGCCGTGATGTGCTTGTGCTGGGCGCGGAACGCGTCTTGATCGCCGGTACAGTCCAGGATTGGCAGCCAGTGGTTCTGCACCTCGACCGGGTCGAGGCTGCGAAAGTCGAGCGAGAGTTGGAGGTTCACGTCGAGGATGCGGGCGACGTTTTCGGCGCGTTCGAGGTAACGCGCCATCCAGTAGAGTGAGTTGGCAACCCGGGAAAGCATGTCAGCTATCTCCGTAGAGGACCCAGGTGTCCTTGCTGCCGCCGCCTTGCGACGAGTTGACGACGAACGAGCCTTTGCGCAACGCGACGCGCGTCAGGCCACCGGGCACGATGACGGTCTTTTCGCCGCTCAGGATGAACGGGCGCAGGTCGATGTGCCGGCCTTCAAACCGGTCGTCCACGAACGTCGGGTGCTGCGAGAGACGGATGAGCGGTTGGGCGATGTAGTTGCGCGGCGTGGCGATGATTTTTTGCCGGAACTCCTCGATCTCCGCCTTGGACGCCTGCGGCCCCATCAACATACCGTAGCCACCGGATTCGTTGGCGGCTTTGACGACGAGTTGGTCGAGATGGTCGAGGATGTAGGCGAGGTCGGCTTCCTCGTTGGCGAGATAAGTGGGGACGTTGGGGAGGATCGGTTCTTGGTCGAGGTAGTATTTGATGATGCGCGGGACGAAGTAATACATCACCTTGTCGTCGGCAATCCCGGTGCCGATGGAATTGGCGAGCGACACGTTGCCAGCCCGGTAGGCGCGCACCAAACCCGGTACGCCGAGCATCGAGTCGCGGCGGAACACGGTCGGGTCGAGGAAATCGTCATCGATGCGCCGGTAGATGACGTGGACGGGTTTCAGTCCCTTGGTCGTGCGCATGTAAACCCGGTCGTCCGTGACTTGGAGGTCCCGGCCTTCGACGATCTCGATGCCCATCTGCCGGGCGAGGTAGGTGTGCTCGAAGTACGCGCTGTTGTAGGCGCCGGGCGTCAGCAACACCACCGTCGGGTCCGGTATGCCCGCCGGGGCAATGAACTGGAGCATCTTGAGCAACTCTTGCGGGTAATGATCGACCGGCCGCACGCCGATGTTCTCGAACATGCCGCGGAACGTGCGTTTCATCGCGCGGCGGTTTTCCAGGACGTAGCTCACGCCGCTGGGGCACCGGCCATTGTCTTCGAGGACGAGGTAGTTGCCCTTGTCGTCGCGGATCAGGTCGGTGCCGCAGACGTGGATGTAGATGTTTTTCGGGACGGAGAAATTGACGAACTCGCGCCGGAAATGTTTTCCGGAAAGGACATAATGGCCGGGAATGGTCCCGTCCTTCAGGATGCGCTGCTCGTGATAGATGTCGTGGAGGAAGAGGTTCAGTGCGGTGATGCGCTGGGTGAGGCCGCGTTCGAGGACTTCCCACTCCGAGGCCGGGATGATGCGCGGCACGAGGTCGAACGGGAACACTCGTTCCGCGCCGCGGGAATCGCCGTAGACATTAAAGGTCACGCCTTGCCGGAGGAAGGCGAGGTCCACGGAACGTCGGCGGGTTTGGAATTCGTCATGATCGAGATAGGTGAAAGCGTCCCGGAGTTTGTGGTAGTGCGGGCAGACGTTGCCGTCGCGACCGAACATTTCGTCGAAGAACCCCGCAGTGGCGTAGTCCGCCAGCAGTGGGAATGGTTTGGCTTTGTCCATAGTGGTCATTTTCCCGCAAGCGGTCCCAGCCGCTTCATGTACGGAAGCATCGTGTTTGCAGTCTTCTCCAGTGGACGGGCGGCCGGTAAAGGCCGTTTGTCGCCCTAAGCAACCGACTTGCCGAGCGTCAAAAAGATGGTTGCAAAGGAAGGGTGGAAAGCGTAAAAGTGCGCCCTTCGTGACACATAAAAACGCACGTTGACCCAGAGGGTCACAACCGGAGGTTTTCGATATTCAACAATTTGTTCGGGTAAATCAGAAGATCCGCGCGCGGGAAGTACGGGTGATCGGCGCGGATGGGAAGCAGGTGGGGGTGATCCCCATTCAGCAAGCGCTGGCGCTGGCGCAGCAGAGCGGCATGGACTTGATCGAAGTGGCGCCAAATGCCACTCCGCCTGTCTGCCGCGTCACCGATTTCGGCAAGTACAAGTACGAGCAGGAAAAACGGGAACGCGAGGCGCGCAAACACCAGCACGCCAACAAGCTGAAGGAAATCAAGTTCGGTCTGAACATCGACCAGCATGATTACCAGACCAAGCTGACCCATATTGAGGAATTTCTGCGCGAGGGAATGAAGGTGAAAGTTTCCCTCCAGTTCCGCGGTCGCCAGAATGCCCACCCGGAGTTTGGGAAACAACTGATGGACCGGGTGATTGCGGATTGCGCCGAGTTTGGCCGGGCGGAAGTGATGCCCAAGCTGATCGGCCGCAGCATCCACATGATGCTCGGTCCCGCCAAGGGCGTTGCGAAACAACACCAAAGTCACGAGCAGGAACCCGACAACACGGAGTAGAGAGCCGGACGGATTTTAGAAGGAGATTCAAATGCCACGTTGGAAAGCAATGAAGACCAAGAAGGCGGCGGCGAAGCGATTCAAGATCACCGCCACCGGGAAAATTTTGCGCAAGGGCGCCGGCAAGCGCCACTTGCTTGGACACAAACGAGCCAAGGTGAAACGCCACCTGCGCAACACCCTCCAGGTTTCCGAGACTCACAAGCACCACATCGAGGTCTCGCTGCCGTTCAGTCACCGCGGATAAATTTCAGCACGTAACATTCAGGAGTCACCATGCCGAGAGCCACTAATTCCGTCGCCAGCCGTCGCCGTCGCAACCGCATGCTCCAAGCCGCCAAGGGTTACCGGGGCTGGCGCAGCAAAAAATACAAGTACGCCAAGAATGCCGTCTGGCACGGCATGGAATACAGCTTTGCCCACCGCAAGGACAAGAAGGGCGACATGCGCGGTCTCTGGATCCAGCGCGTCAACGCCGCTTGCCGGGCCGAGGGCCTGAGCTACAGCCGCTTCATCAACGCGTTGAAGAAGGCCAACATTGCCCTGGATCGCAAGATCCTCGCCGACCTCGCTGTGAACGACCCCAAAGCGTTCACCGCCGTCGTCGCCGCCGTCAAAGCCTAAATCTTTTGTAGCCGCGCTTCTGCGAAGCGCGTAATCAATGACAGGGGCGCTTCAAAGAAGCGCCCCTACATTTTTACTAGCTCGCGCTTTCGCTG
>OMJI01000289.1 GCA_900299315.1 Verrucomicrobiota bacterium
CGATGTTGTCGAACAAGAGCGAGATGCTGACCGTCACCCCGTGCCGTTTCAGGAACCGGTCGGTCTCGCGGCGGATGGTGAGGTTCTCCTCGAACGCCACGAGCGTCTCCCCGGCCAACGCTGCCGGCGCGACTTTCTTCTCCCGCGCGAGCCGGTGGTCGGGATGACACGCCACCACCATCTCTTCTTTCCGCCACGGGATCACCGTCACGTCCCGGCGGGAACGCGGGAACGAGACGATTCCAAAATCATCGCTGCCCTCCAGCACGCTCTGGTACACCCGGTCAGGGTGCTGGTATTCCACGTGTGCCTTGGCGGGGGCGAAACGGCGGTTGAATTCCTGCACCAACTGGCTCATGTCGCCCAAGCCCACCGAGTAAATCGCCGCGATGCGGACATGTGTATTGGCCTCGTGCTGCAACTGGCGGATGGACTGTTCGAGGTCGAAGTACCGGCCCACAATATCCCGGCAACCGTCGTAGAAGGTCTTCCCCTCCGTCGTCAACCGCAGCGGACGCTGGGCGCGCTCGATGAGTTGCACCCCGAGATGTTTCTCCAAATGATGCACCGTCTGGCTGGCGGTGGATTGGGTGACCTGATTCTCCTGGGCCCCCCGGGAAAAGCTCCGCAACCGCGCCACATCGCAAAAAATCTTGAGTGCCTCGACTTGCATCAGAAACTCGCCATTACAATCTGCAATGCTTGTAGGGCAGATTATAAGCAATGTCAATACGGTGTTTTCCAGAAAAGCCACGGGGCAAGCCGCCAGCTCGCCCGCGCCAGAGTGGGGATTCGGACGAGCCGGCGGCTCGTTGCTACCGCACACACCGCCTGGAGTGCCAATGCTGGAGGGACGCGCTTCGTCGCGGCCGTGGGGGAGTTGGCCACGACGGAGCGTGGCCCTCCAACCAACTGCATCGTTCCGACTTAGGGGTTCCTTCTGGCCAATGTAGTGATTAGGCGAGCGTGTTGAGGAAAGATTTGCGTCAGTTCGGACGCTGACGGCATTTCAAAGTCTGCGAAGTCGAAGCCGGGAGCGACTGTGCAGCCGGCCAGCAGCCATCCCCGATTGGCCGCGAGGCGGGCTGCTTGCCAGCAATTCGCGGGGACGGTGGTTTGTGGGTTGGTGCGGGTCAATTCCCTCAGTTCGTGCTGTCCAGCGGGGTCGATCAGGTGGAGTTCCACCGGGTCACCATCATAGAAGTGCCAGGTCTCGTCGGAGCGGACGCGGTGGAACGCCGAGAAGTCCGGTGCCTCCAACAGAAAATAGATCGCCGTGACCGCCGCCCGGACCGTGTTGGTTTCTGGATGGGTGACAGCCAGCGGCGACCGATAGGTTTCCCGGTAATAACCGCCCTCGGGGTGGGGTTGCAGTTGGAGGCGGGCGATGGCTTCGGCGGCGGTGGTCATGGAGTCATCTTACCGGCTCGCGGAAAAGTTTGCCAAGCCCCAGCGCGAGGTTGACGGCGAGGCGGGCGGGGGATAATCAGTAGGCAGACTCTTAACCACACAGGAGGCCCGATGAAAATCGTCAATCAGCTTTCTCTCTTTCTCGAAAACCGGCGCGGCACGCTGGCCAAGTTGTGCGAGGCGCTCGCCAAGGCCAAGATCAACATCTGCGCGTTGTCGATTTCCGACGCGGTGGATCACGCGGTGGTGCGGATGGTCGTGGACAAGGCCGACAAGGCGATCCATCTCCTCGGCGAACACGGCGTGTTGGTGGTCGAGCGGGATGTGTTGTTGCTGGATGGGCAAAACAAGTCCGGTGAGCTCGCGACCATCGCCCAGAAGCTCGCCCGAGCTAAGGTGAACATCGAATACGCCTACACCGCGACCCCGCCCGGCGCCGACGCCGGGGTGATGGTGTTGCGCGTGGACGACATGAAGAAGGCCGCCCGGGTTCTCAAGGGGCACTAAACTGTAGCCGCGCTTGCCAAGCGCGGCCCGGAACATCACATGAGCCAACCCGAAGTCGTCGTTGCCGGTCACATCTGTCTCGACATCATCCCGCAGTTCCCGCGCGCGGATGTGGATTACCGGGCCGTGATGCAGCCGGGGAAACTCATCTTCGTCGACAAGCCGGTCATGGGCACCGGCGGCGCCGTCTCCAATACCGGCATCGCCCTGCACAAACTCGGTTTCGCCACGGCGTTGATGGGCAAGGTAGGCGACGACATGTTCGGTCGCGCGATCCTCGACATCGTGCGCGCCCAATCGCCCGCGCTCGCGGCCGGGATGATTGTCGATCCGCAAGCGGTCAGCTCGTACACCGTTGTCGTGAATCCGCCGAACATCGACCGGATGTTCCTGCACTGCCCGGGCGCGAACGACACGTTCTCCGCGGAGGATGTCCGGTATGACGAACTCAAGGGCGCCCGGCTCTTTCACTTCGGCTACCCGCCGTTGATGGGGCGGTTCTACTCCGACGCCGGCGAGCTGGCGAAGATGTTCCAGCGCGTCAAACAACGCGGCCTCACCACCTCGCTCGACATGGCGTCGCCGGACCCGAACTCCGATGCCGGCCGCGCCCCGTGGCCGGTGATCCTCCAGAACGCATTGCCGCACGTGGACATTTTCCTGCCGAGCCTCGACGAGATGAAGTTCATGTTGAAGATGGACGACATGCGCGCCATCGCCAAGCAGTTGCTCGACTGGGGCTCGAAGACGGTCGGCCTCAAGCTCGGCGAAGACGGCTTCTACGTCCGCACCGCCGACCGGGAATTCCACGCGCCGTGTTTCAAGACGAAGGTCGTCGGCACCACCGGCTCCGGCGATTGCACGATTGCCGGGTTCCTGGCCGGCTGGCTCAAGGGTTTGCCGCTCGAGGAAATCGTCACCAGCGCCGTCGCCGTCGGCGCCTGCAACGTCGAGGCGGCGGACGCCACCAGCGGCATCATTCCCTGGGACAAAGTCCAAGCCCGCGTCAAGGCCGGTTGGCCGAGGCTGGAGAGCCGCATCCGGCTGTGAGCCGCGCCATCACCAAGGAGTTGCTGCGCGAACTGGGTGATTGGCGCGTCGACAAGGAAGCCCGGGAACTCATCGCCGCCGGTCGGGTCTCGGAAGTCCGGTACGACCCACCGATCCTTACTGGCAAAGTCGGCACCCTCACTTCCTCACTCAAACTCGGCGACGGCCCGCTCGGCATCGAGAACCAATGTCCCTGCCGGCAATCCCGCGCCCAAGGCAAAATCTGCGCGCACGTCGTCGCGCTCGTCTACGCGTATCTTTATCCGTGGAAGACCGACAAGAGTGGCACAACCGTCCCGGTTGTGCAGCCGGTACCCAGCCCAGCCGACACAAGCGGGACGCTTGTGCCACTTCGCATCACGGTCGACGGCAATCTCAACGGCTTGATCGTGAAAACCACCAGCGGCACCCCGGCCGAACTCCAAGCCGTGGCCGCGGCCGGTGCCTTGCGCACGGAGACGCAAGTCGGCCACTTCCTCGCAAACGTCCTGCCGCGCTGGCAGCAGCATTGGGAAGTGACGATTGGCGAACGGCTGAAAGCGCTCCTGCTCAAGTGCGACTACGTGCAGCCGGAACTCAACACGCGCCCGGTCGGGAACGACTGGCTCGCGGTGGACCTGGTATTCAAAGGACCCGCACTCATCCCGCCGTCCGAAGCCCGGCAGCTTTTGCAGAAAGGCATCGCGCACTACCGGCAACCCTCCGGTCGGATTGCCTTGGTGCCGACGGATGAGTTGCAGGAGTTCGACCAGGTAATCTTCGATTGCGCAGCCGAAAAAGCCGGGGCCGAGTTGCGCGTGCCGCGCCGGTTCGCGGAGTACCTCGCCAATGCTGCCCAAGAGAATAAATGGCAACCACCGGTGACCATCCAGCCACCGGCCGAAGTCGCGTTACCGGCTGACTTGGCCGACCGGTTGCGCCCGTATCAGCGCGCCGGGGTGAACTGGCTCGGGCATCTTGCCGCGAACGGCCTCGGCGGCATTCTGGCCGATGAGATGGGCTTGGGAAAAACGATCCAGGCGCTGGCTTGGCTGACGACACAGCCACGATGTCTCGTGGTTTGCCCGACAAGCTTGGTGGTGAATTGGCAGACAGAAGCGGCGCGGTTCACACCGGGGTTGAAGACGCTGTTGATTCACGGGTCGGAACGCGATGAACTCTTCGCGCAAATCCCGCAGTATAATTTGGTCATCACCTCCTACGCGCTCCTGCGCCGCGACATCGAACGGTACCGGGCGCTGGAGTTCGACGCGGTGATTCTCGACGAGGCGCAGCACATCAAGAATCGGTTCAGCCAAATCGCGCAGGCGACGAAGTTGTTGCGCGCGAACAACCGGCTCGTGCTGACCGGTACGCCGATGGAAAACTCGCTCGATGAACTCTGGTCGATCTTCGATTTCCTGATGCCCGGCTACCTCGGCGGCGCGAAGGAGTTCAAGGACCGGTACGAGACGCCCATCGTGCAGGCGCACGACGCGGGGGCGTTGCGCCGGCTCCGGCAGCGGCTGCGTCCGTTCGTGCTGCGGCGGACGAAGGCGGAGGTCGCGCCCGAGTTGCCGCCGAAGATCGAGCAGGTGACGCGGTGCGAGTTGAGCGCGGAACAGCAGGCGGTTTATCAGTCCATCTTGGAGCAGGGACGCCGGGACGTCTTCGCGGAGGATTCCGAGTCAAGGCGGCGGATGGCGGTGCTCGTGACGCTGACGCGGCTCCGGCAGGCGTGTTGTCATCTCGGACTCTTGCCGGGCGAGAAGCAATGGCAGGATCCTTCGACGAAGATGGACTTGTGCTTCGAGTTGATCGAGGAAGCGATGAGCGGCGGGCACCGGGTGTTGGTGTTCAGCCAGTTCACCTCGCTCCTGCAACTCGTGGCGGCGACGTTGCCAGTGAAGTTCTGTTACCTCGACGGCGCGACGAAAGACCGGGCCGGTGAGGTCCGGCGGTTTCAGGAGTCAGCGGATATCCCGGTCTTCCTCATCAGCCTCAAGGCCGGTGGGACCGGCTTGAACCTGACCGGCGCCGACACCGTCATCCATCTCGATCCGTGGTGGAATCCCGCCGTGGAAGATCAAGCCACCGCCCGCGCCCACCGAATCGGCCAAACGAACATCGTCACAACCTACAAACTCATCGCCGCCGGCACCGTCGAGGAGAAGATCGTCAAACTTCAGGAAAAGAAGAAAGACCTCATCGCCAGCACCCTCGAATCCGAGGAATCCTTCGTGCAGGCGCTGACGTGGGAAGAATTGCAGGGGTTGCTGGAGTGATATGACCAGCCCCGGGTCAGCCTTGCTATCCGCGAATGGGATTGCGCTTTCGATTGGTCACCAGCCGTTGCTGGAGGATGTGACGTTGTCGGTTTCGCCGGGGGAGAAGGTGGGGTTGGTGGGGCGGAACGGGTGCGGGAAGACGACGTTGTTGAAGATTTTGGCCGGTGAGGTTCTGCCGGAAGCGGGGGAGATTTCGCGGCGGCGCGGGTTGCGGGCCGGGTATCTGCCGCAGGAGTTTGAACTGCGCGGCGATGGGACGGTGCGGCAGAACATCGAAGCCGGTGCGGCGGATTTGTTGGATTGGATTCGGCGGTACGAGGCCGGTGAGCACGCGTTGTTGCACGACATCGAGGCGGCGGACGGTTGGAATTTGCAGACGCGCATCGCAGCGTGTGCGACGGCATTGAACGCGCCGCCGTTGGATGCGGTGGTGGGGCCGTTGTCGGGCGGGGAGAAGCGGCGGGTGGCGTTGTGCCGGGCGTTGGTGGCGCAGCCGGACTTGCTGTTGCTGGATGAGCCGACGAACCATCTCGATGCCGAGTCGATTTTGTGGCTGGAGGATTTCCTGCGGCATTTTCCGGGCGCGGTGATTTTTGTGACGCACGACCGGTACTTTCTGGATGTCATCGCGACGCGGGTCATCGAACTCGACCGCGGCCGGTGCTATTCGCATCCCGGTAATTACACCGCGTATCTCGAATCGAAAGCGATCCGCCAACAAATCGCCGAGGCGGCGGAGCGGCGTCGGCAGCGGTTTTTGCGCGTTGAACTGGAATGGGTCCGGTCGGGCGTGCGGGCGCAACGGTCAAAATCACATCACCGGCTCGAGGCGTATTATCAGGTGGCCGGGTTGGAAGCGCCACCGGAGGAACGCGAAATTGATTTGATCATCCCGCCGCCGCCGGAACTCGGCAACGTGGCAGTGGACGTTGAGAACGCTGGTGCGCGCGTGGGCGAGCGGTGGTTGTTTCGGGATTTGAGTTTCAAGCTGAAGCCCGGTCAGTGCACCGGCATCGTCGGGCGCAACGGGGTGGGGAAGACGACCTTGTTGCGGATGTGCCTCGGCGAACGCGCCGCCGATGCCGGTAGTGTGATCATCGGGAAGCAGGTCGTGTTCAATTACATCGACCAAGCGCGGATGCAACTCGTCGGCACGAACCGGGTGTTGGATGAGGTGGTGACCGGAAATGACACGGTGGTGTTTGGCGGGCAGACGATGAGCGCGCGGAGTTATCTGCGGCGGTTTCTGTTCACGGATGACCGGGTGAACGAGCGGGTGGAACGGCTGTCCGGTGGCGAGCGGGCGCGGCTGATGTTGGCGAAGGTGTTGAAGCGCGGCGGCAACGTCATCGTGCTCGACGAGCCGACGAACGACCTCGACTTGCCGAGCTTGCGGATGCTGGAGGAGGCGTTGGTGGATTTTGCCGGCAGCGTGCTGGTGGTCAGCCACGACCGCTATTTTCTCGACCGGATTTGCGACCAGATTGTCGCGTTCGAGGACGGCGGGACGTTCGTGCAGCCTGGTAACTATTCGTATTATCTGGAGAAGCGTCAGGCGCGACAATTACCCGCCGCGCCGGCGATCAAGCCGGTGGTTGGGAAGCCGGCGCGGGCGCGCAAGATCACTTTCAAGGAGCAACGCGAACTCGACGGCATGGAGGTTGCCATCCTCGCGGCGGAATCGCGGGTGACGGAGCTGGAGCAGACCCTCAACGATCCCAGTTTCTACACCACCCGCGCCAAGGAAGCCGGCAAGCTTGTCGAAGATCTCGAGGCCGCAAAAGCGGAAGTGGCACGACTCTACGCCCGGTGGGCGGAATTGGAGCAGATCGGGAAGCAGTCAGCCTAGAGCGACTTGAGAAATTCCACGAGTTCTTGGGGCGTGGGGCTCTTCGCGGTGCGGACGTAATAGCCGCTCGTGCCGACGCCAAGCTGGAGCGCGATTTCGTTGTCGGCGCCGATAAGTTTGCCGAGACAGAACCCGGCATTGAAGTGGTCACCGGCTCCTGTACTGATGAGCGGGCGTTCGACAAACGGGCCGGTCGCCTTCACGACTCCGGTCGCGCTGGCCGCGACGGCGTAGGCGCGCGGATGAACGACGATGCCGGCGACTTTCATCTTCTCGAAGACAAACTGCGCGACCTCTTTGACGGCCGCTTCGCCTTCGTGCGCGCCCTGGTAGCCGAGCACTTCGCCGATTTCAAAGGACTCCTTTTCATTGAGGCCGAGATAGACGTCGAAGTGTTTCTGGAATTGTGTGATCAGTTCCAGCGCGTGTCGGATGTCTTTCGCGTCGCGTTTCTCGGGGTCGGCCAAGTCGAAGAAGAAGGTGTGCCGGGCTTTGAGCTTGGGGCAAATCTCGGCGAGGACGTGCTGCCAGATGTCGCTCATGTGCGGGAGCATCGTCCAGTTCTGCAATCCGACGAGGTCGGCTTCGGCGAACGCCGCGCTGAGTTTGGCGACGCCGACGCGGTCGACGAGGTTTTGCCAGTTCACATCGCGCAGGCTGGCGTGTTTACCGAGCATGATCTTGCCGTCGTCGAATTCCAGCGCGTCGGTCCGGCCGGGTTCAGCGATGCTGTGGACGGTGGCGCGTTTGGCCAATTCCTCGAACACAGGATGGAGGTGCGGGTAGCCGAGGTTGCCGATGTAGGTGACCTTGGTGCCGGCGGCGGCGAGGGCGTTGGCCATGATGGGGCCGTTGCCGCCGAGCTTCACGCGTTCGACGACGAGCTCGATGTTGGTGCTCTTGTTGGCGGCGGCGGTGATGCGTCCGCCCATCGCGGTGAGGGTGGGGACGCGGGTAAATTTGTCGGCGCTCTCGCGCTTGTCCACGACGGAGATGATTTCATCGACGAAGCCGTCGAGGCCGATGGTGACGCGGCGTTGCGGGATGGTGCCGGCTTGTGCGGCGAGCGCGGCGGCGGCGCGTTGGGGAAGGGTGTTGGTGCTCATGGGGTGGGCGGTGTGTAACAAATTACCGGCAGCGTCTCAATCTTTTTGGCGGGGCGATGCTTGACCTTTCGGGTCTACAGTTTACTCTAGGCACCGTCGGGTGGTTAGCTTCCGCAGTCAGTCTGTGAGGGCACTGATGAAGAAACTCGAGATAGGTCAGAAGGGGCCGGACTTCAGCCTGCCCAACGTCGACGGCAAAGTTCTCTCGCTCGCCTCTTTTACCGGTAAGAAGGTCGTGGTGGTTGTCTTCACGTGCAATCACTGCCCGTACGCGCAGGCGTATGAAGACCGGCTCTTGGCCATTCAGGCTGATTATGCCGGCCAAGGCGTGCAGTTCGTCGCCGTCAACGCCAACGACGCGGCCGGCTATCCCGAAGACAGTTTTGAGAACATGGTGAAGCGCGCGGCGAAGAAGAACTTCACCTTCCCCTACTTGCGCGACGAGACGCAACGCGTGGCGCGGGCTTTCGGCGCCGAGTACACGCCCGAGGCGTTCGTGCTGAACGAACAACGACAGTTGAGCTATGTGGGCCGGATTGATGACAACTGGCAAAACCCCGGTAAGGTTCGTTCGCAGGATTTGCGGCGCGCGTTAGACGCGGTTTTGGCCGGGAAGCCGGTCGACAACCCCGTGACGCATGCAATCGGTTGCACGATTAAATGGAAATTGTAGAGATTTCCGGTTTGCGAAGTTGACGGCGAGTTGCGAGTGGTACATGATACCGGCGTTTTACGGAGACGTTGCCGGTCTCGATGCCGGTTTTGAGGACTGACCATGTTTGTCGGTGTGCGGTTACTTTTTTTGAAGTTGTTCATTAACGCGGTCTTGATCTTGTTGACCACGTTTCTGGAGGGTGTCTGGCTTGATACCACCTACCTCTGCTTGGCTCTGGCGGCGATTGTCGTGGCAGTTAATTTCATCCTGCCGTTCGCCATTTTGCTTCTCTCGATTCCCCTGAACACTCTCACCCTCGCGATTTCCGCCCTGTTAGCCAACACCATCGTCTTGGGATTGCTCGGGTACTTCGTCCCGGCATTTCATCTGGTGAACTGGCACGCGTGGTTGATTGGCTCGGTTCTGCTCGGCGCAGCGAATTTCTTTGTGTCCTGGCTCATGTACCGGCCTGCACTGCATTCGCCCGCGCCGTCCTGAACGAATTGGCTTCTCCTCCAGCGGCCGGGTGTGATTTCATTTCCCGCATGGCGCGTCAACTGGTACTGCTCATCACGAAGCTCGCGATCAACGCCCTCGCATTGTTGATCGTCGATGAGATGTTCGCCCGCATCTGGCTCGACA
>OMJI01000290.1 GCA_900299315.1 Verrucomicrobiota bacterium
GCGGGGTGCCTTCGTGGTCGTTCGGCACGCGAAGAAACGGAGCAAGCCGGTCGCGGCGGCGAAGTAGGCAAGACATGAAACTTTCGGTGATGAATTGGAATGGCGGAGCAGCGGGTGAGGCGGAAGTCGCCGACGCGTTGCTCATCCAGAATGGCAAAGGCACCCAGGCAGTCCACGACGCAGTGGTCGGGATTCGCGCCAATCAGCGCCTTGGAACGGCCAAGGTCAAACAGATGGGCGAGGTAGCCGGCAGCGGCAAGAAGCCGTGGAAGCAGAAACACACTGGCCGTGCGCGTGCGGGTTCGTTCCAGTCGCCAATCTGGCGTGGTGGCGCAGTGGTGTTCGGGCCGCATCCGCGGGACTACTCGAAGAAGGTTCCGAAGAAGGTCAAAACCCTCGCGTTGCGCAAGGCGCTCAGCGAGCGGTTGCTGGCCGGGGATGTGATTGTCGTCAACGATTTGAAACTCGGCAGTCACAAGACCAAGGATTTCATCGGCGGCTTGGGCAAACTCGGGGTCAAGGGCGTGACGGCATTGGTTGTAACGGACACAGTCGATAACAATTTGAAGTTGGCGTCGCGGAATGTGGCTGGGGTTTCGGTCGAGCCGGCAGATTCCGTCAACGTGGTGGAGCTGCTGCAGGCTGGCAAGATTGTCGCTACCAAGGCGGCTCTCGACAAACTCACGGCGAGGATGAGCAAGTAATGAAGGATCCCTATTCAGTCGTTCGCACGGTGCGCGTCACGGAGAAGGGCTCCGCGCTGAGCGAGAAGCACAACCAGTATCTCCTCGTCGTCGAAAAGCACGCCAACAAGGTGGATATCAAGCATGCGGTCGAGCAGCTCTTCAAGGTGAAGGTGTTGCGCGTCAACACCCAGCAGGTGCGCGGCAAGGCGCGGCGGGAGCGGACTCTGGCGTTTGGGCGCACGCCGAGCTGGAAGAAAGCGATTGTTACCTTGAAAGAAGGCGACAAGATTTCGCTCGAATAATCAGGATTAGCCATGGCACTCAAGACTTTCAGACCATTTACCCCCTCGCTGCGGTGGACGGCGCTTTCGGATTTCTCGGAAATCACCAAGCACCGGCCCGAGCGCAGTTTGACGGAAGCGAAGCGGAAGACGGGTGGCCGCAACTGCCATGGCCGCAATACTTCGCGCGGCATCGGTGGCGGACACAAGC
The DNA here is from genome assembly GCA_900299315.1 of Verrucomicrobiota bacterium. Lineage (GTDB taxonomy): Bacteria > Verrucomicrobiota > Verrucomicrobiia > Palsa-1439 > Palsa-1439 > OMJI01. The sequence goes on from OMJI01000290.1 coordinate 1,179, forward strand.
AACGCTACCGGTTGATTGATTTCAAGCGCGACAAGGTGGGCGTGCCAGCCAAGGTTGAGGGAATCGAATACGATCCGAACCGGTCGGCTCGCATCGCGTTGTTGGTCTACAAGGACGGCGAGAAGCGGTACATCATCGCCCCGCAAGGTTTGCAAGTTGGCGCGACTCTGATGAGTGGCCCCGATGCGGAATTGGCCACTGGCAATGCATTGCCGCTTAAGAAGATTTTGCCGGGCATGCCCATTCACAACATCGAGTTGCACCGCGGCAAGGGTGGACAGCTCGTGCGCAGTGCCGCGATGGCGGCTACGATCACGGCGGCGGAAGGTGATTACGTCACCGTGAAGTTGCCGTCCGGTGAAGTGCGTAAGATCCACGGTGATTGTTTCGCCACAATCGGTCAGATCGGCAACCCGGACCACATCAACGAGTCTCTCGGCAAAGCCGGGCGGTCCCGGTGGTTGGGAATTCGTCCGATCACGCGCGGTATGTGCCGCAACCCGGTCGACCATCCGATGGGTGGCGGTCAGGGTAAGAGCAAGGGCGGTGGCGGCTGGCATCATCCGTGTTCGCCTTGGGGCAAGCTGGCGAAGGGTGGCAAGACGCGCCGCAAGAAGAAGTACTCGAACGTTTTCATTTTGGAGCGTAGGAAGAAATAATGGCCCGTTCCCTGAAAAAAGGTCCGTTTGTTGACGAGCACCTTCTCACCAAGGTCGAGAAGATGTCGCCGAGTGACAAGAAGCCGATCAAGACCTGGTCGCGGCGCTCGATGATCATGCCGGAGTTTGTGGGGTTCACGTTCTTGGTGCACAACGGTAAGCAGCACCTCCCGGTGTTCGTGACGGAAAACATGGTGGGTCACCGGCTGGGCGAGTTCGCCCCGACGCGGACCTTCAAGGCGCACGGCGCACACACGGAGAAGGCTGTCGCGAAGTAGTGACGAGTTGCGCGCGAGTTTTAGTCGGTAGTTTGTTCTTTGTAGCGGAAATGTGGTTGTCGGCAGCGGAACCACCGGCGGTGCAGCAGGAAGAGTTGCAAGTCGCGGTGGACACGCTGCGCCAGCAGAATGAAGCGCTCCAGCGAGAGTTGCGGGAGCGCGAAAAACTGGTCCAGAGTTTGACCGAGAGCTTGGCGATAGCGCGAACAGAGACGGACCTGTTTCAGCAACGCTGGGCGGACATGCAGTTGCGGCTGCAGACTCTGGGAGTCAGCCCCGCCGGGGACGCCACGACGCAATGGCAGCGCCAGTTGATGGAGACGATACGGTCTCTGTACCTGGCAGAAGCCGAGAAAGAGCGCGTGCTTGCTCACTTGAAGGAATTGGTGAGCGTGGTCTCCACTAACGGAGATGTGGCCGGGGTGGTGAAGAGAGCGGAAGGCGTCATCGCGGCGAGTGAGCAACCGCGGCAGGAAGCGAGCAAGAAAGCTGAGGGCGTCCCGACCTTGGCGGTTGCGAAAGTTTTGGATGTGAATGCGGGATTGCGTGTGTTGGTCCTTAACGTGGGCGAACAGCACGGGGCCCGGGTTGGAATGCCGTTCGTCGTGTTGCGCGGTGACCGGGTGGTTGCCGAGTTACGAGTCGTCGAGGTGCGCCGCAGCATTTGCGGGGCACTGATTGAGAAAGTCGAACACGATGTAAAGCTGATCCCCGGTGATCAAGCGCGGATAACGAAGAGTTAGGCTGAAAGCGAATTTATGGAAGTGCAGGCGATATATAAGCATGCGCGGATGAGTCCGCGGAAAGTGCTGGAAGTGACGCGACAGATTCAGGGCAAGAGCGCGTCGCAGGCGCTGGAGTTGTTGCGTTTCATCCCGCGCAAGTCGGCGCGGCTGGTGGAGAAAACATTGAAGTCGGCCATTGCCAATGCAACGAACAACGCCAAGCTGGGCGCGGAATCGTTGCAGGTGAAGCTCGCCGTGGCGAACGAAGGCGCCCGCCTGAAGCGGTGGCAGCCGAAGGCGCGCGGCAGTGCGGGTCCGATTTTGAAGCGGATGAGCCATATCCGCATCGTGTTGACGGACGGACAATAAGTTATGGGACAAAAAGTTAATCCGGTCGGATTTCGCGTGGCGGTCACGAAAGAGTGGCTGTCGAAGTGGTATGCGGACAAGAAGGAGTTCGCGCCGCTGTTGTTGCAGGACATCAAGGTGCGCGAGCACGTGAAGAAGAAGCTCGAATCGGCAGCTGTGCCGAAGATTGCCATCGAGCGGTACGCGAACCGGGCGCGGATTACGATTCACACTGCGCGGCCGGGGATTGTGATTGGACGGAAGGGCGCGGAGATCGACAAGTTGAAGGAAGATCTCGCGAAGATGACCGGTAAAGAGATTTACGTCGATATCGTAGAGATCAAGCAGCCGGAGCTGGATGCGCAGTTGGTGGCGGAGAACATCGCGTTGCAATTGGAACGCCGGATCAGCTTCCGTCGCGCGATGAAGAAAGCCGTCCAGACCTCGATGGATTTCGGAGCGCAGGGGATCAAGATTTTGTGTAGTGGCCGGCTCGGAGGCGCGGAGTTGGCGCGCCGCGAGAAATACCGGGTTGGCAAGATTCCGCTCCACACGTTGCGGGCGGACATTGATTACGGGTTTGCGGAGGCGAGCACGGTGTATGGGAAAATTGGCGTCAAAGTGTGGTTGTGCAAAGGCGAGCGCCAGTTGCGGGAACAGAAGCCGGCAGCCCAGGCTGTTGGACCGGCCGCGAGTGCGGCACCGGCCTCGGCGTAAGCAGAGTTTTCGGAGGATTTGAGTCATGCCATTAATGCCCAAACGAGTGAAGCACCGCAAAGCGCAGCGCGGCAGTCGGGCTGGGATTGCGTACCGCGGTGCGACCGTGGCGTTTGGCGAGTACGGTTTACAGGCGCTGGATCGGGCGTGGATCACGACGACGCAGATTGAAGCGTGTCGCGTAGCCTTGTCCCGCAACATGAAGCGGCGCGGCAAACTGTGGATTCGCATTTTCCCAGACCTGCCGGTGACCGCGCGGCCGCCGGAAACCCGGATGGGTCACGGCAAAGGCGCCCCGGAAACCTGGGTGGCGGTGGTCAAGCCCGGTCGGGTGTTGTTCGAATTGGGCGGTGTGACGGAGGCATTGGCCCGGGAATCATTGCGGTTGGCCGCGGCGAAGTTGCCAATCAAGACGCGATTTGTGGAGCGACGGTAAATGAAAGCGAAAGAAATCCGTGAGTTGACAGATGCGGAGGCGCAAGCCAAACTGCGCGACCTTCGCCAAGAGCTGTTCAACCTCCGGCTGCAACAGCAGACGGCGCGGTTGGAACGGTCGAGCCGGATTCGTGACGTGCGTCACGACATCGCGCGGATCGAAACGGTTTTGAATCAGCGGCGGCAGAAGGTTGCCGCGTAAGAGCGAATCCCCATGACGGAGCAGGCAACACCAACAGCAGCACAGAAAAAGTCGGTCGTCGGCCAGGTGGTCAGCGACAAGATGGATAAGACCATCGTGGTCGAGGTCAGCCGGCGTGTGCGGCACCCGCAATATCACAAGGTCGTGAACAAGTTTAAGAAGTTCTACGCGCACGACGAGAAGGGTGAGGCGATGCTGGGCGACACGGTCCGCATTGAGGAGTCGCGACCGCTGAGCCGGTTGAAGCGGTGGCGGTTGGTGGAGATCGTCAAGAAAGCGGAGCAGCTGGAGAAGGTGACGGCATGATCCAGATTCGCACTCATCTCGATGTGGCGGACAATACCGGCGCCCGCGTGGCGTGGGCGATTGGCGTGTTGGGTCACCAGAAACGCTATGCCCGGGTCGGCGATATCATCAAGGCGCACATCAAGGAAGCCGCGCCGGATGGTACCGTGAAGAAGGGCGAGGTGGTGACGGCGGTTGTGGTGCGGACGAAGTCCGCGTTGCGGCGCAATGATGGCTCGTATCTGCGCTTCGACAACAACGCGATCGTGATCATCGATGATCAGCAAAATCCGCGGGGCACGCGCATTTTCGGGCCGGTCGCCCGTGAGTTGCGTGACAACAATTTCACGAAGATCATCTCGCTCGCGCCGGAGGTTTTGTAATGAACACGCTTGCGGTGAAGAAAGATCAGATGGTCGTCGTATTGTCCGGGGCCCACAAGGGCAAGGTCGGCAAGGTGCTCGCCACGTTACCGGACAAGGGCAAGGTGATTGTCGAGGGTGTCAACGTCATCAAGAAGGCAGTTCGCAAGACGCAGGATAATCCCAAGGGCGGCATCATCAGCCGGGAAGCCCCGATCTGGGTTTCCAAGGTGATGTTGCAGGAAAAATTTGAGGCGCGGAAGAAGAAGCGGCAGGGCGCCACCGCGGCGGCATAGGATTGGAACATGGCAGCGCTTCACGAATACTATAAAACGAAGGTCACTGAGGAATTGCTCAAGTCCGGGCGCTACTCGAATCGGATGCAACTTCCGAAGATCGAGAAGGTCGTCATCAACATGGGCGTCAACTCGAAGCTTGAGAAGGACGCGATCACCGAGGCCCAGAAGGAATTGGCGACGATTGCCGGGCAGAAGCCGCTTGTGACCAAGGCGAAGAAGAGCATTTCGAACTTTCATGTCCGCAAAGACATGCCGGTCGGCGTGAAGGTGACGCTGCGTGGCGCGCGGATGTACGAGTTCCTCGAACGCTTTTTCAATGCGGCCTTGCCCCGGATTCGCGACTTCCGCGGCGTGAACGCGCGCGGGTTTGACGGCCGCGGCAATTTCACGATGGGCGTGAAGGACCAGACGATTTTCCCGGAAGTTGAGATGGACAAGATCAAGTACAACCTCGGGATGGACGTGACGATTGTGACGACGGCGGGCACGAATGCGGAAGCGAAGGAACTGCTGAAGTTGATGGGCATGCCGTTCAGCAACTAAAGGATTTTCGAGATCATGGCAAAAGTTTGTTTGGAAGTGAAACAGCGGCGGCCGGCGAAGTTCTCGTCGCGCCAGTACAACCGCTGCCAGAATTGCGGACGGCGGCGGGCCTACATCCGGCGGTTCCAGATTTGCCGCATCTGCTTCCGTGAACTGGCCAGCCAGGGCAAGATCCCCGGCGTGGTGAAGGCAAGCTGGTGAGGACTGAAACGTGACTGATCCTATTGCAGATTTTTTGACGCGCATCCGCAACGCCAACCGGGCATTGAAGGTGGATGTGTCGGTGCCGTACTCGCGCTTGAAGGCCGAGCTAGCGGGCGTATTGAAGCGTGAAGGTTACATCGCTGACTTTTACGCGGAGAAGAAAGAGGGCGGCAAGCAGGTGCTGCGGATCCAGTTGAAGATTGTCGGCCGGGAACGGTCGATCGTCGGGATCAAGCGCGTCAGCAAGCCCGGACTGCGGACGTACGTCGGCGCGAAGGACATTCCGCGCGTCCTTGGCGGCATGGGCATTTCCATTTTAACAACCTCGCGTGGCATCATGACCGGTCGTGAAGCCCGCAAAGCAAACGTCGGCGGGGAACTGCTGGCGTACGTGTGGTAATCGATTATGTCGCGAATTGGTAAAAAACCTGTGGAGATACCGGCCAAGACGAAGGTGTCCGTCAATGGCCAGGTCGTGACCGTTGAAGGGCCGAAGGGACGGCTGGACTTTTCGGTTCCGTCCCCGATCAAGGTTGAGGTCAAGGAAGGCAAAGTGCAGGCGTCTACGACCCAGATCGACCGGACCGGCAAGTCGCGCTGGGGGCTGACCCGGAGCTTGATCCAGAACATGGTCAAGGGCGTGAATGACGGTTACGTGAAGAAATTGCTGATCGAGGGCGTGGGCTTCCGTGCGGCAGTGCAGGGGACGAACCTGCAAATGCAGCTTGGGTTTTCGCACCCGATTGTGTACGCGATTCCGAAGGGCATCAAAGTCAGTGTTGCGGACACGGCCGACAAGAAACCGGAGATCACGGTGGAAGGTTGCGACAAGCAGCTGGTTGGCGAAGTAGCTGCCCGGATTCGCCGGTACTACCCGGCCGAGCCTTACAAGGGCAAGGGTGTCCGATACGTTGGAGAACAAGTGCGTCGCAAGGCCGGTAAGACGGTCGCGGCGGGTGGTGGTTGATTATGCGTCCTCGTACTCGTAATGAAGCAGTGGAACGTCGCCATCTGCGACTGCGTCAGCGGATCAAGGGCACGTCTGCCCGGCCGCGCATGGCGGTTTGCCTCACCGGCAAGCACATCTATGTGCAGTTTGTGGATGATGTGAAGGGTCACACGCTGGCCGCGGTGAGCACGCTGTCCGCCGGCAAGGAGACCAAGCCGACCGTTGCTGGCGCCAAGCAGCTCGGGACGTTGGCCGCGCAGAAGGCCAAGGAGAAAAACATCGCCGAGGTCGTGTTCGATCGCGGTGGTTTCAAATATCACGGCCGCGTCAAGGCGTTGGCAGACGCCGCGCGGGAAGCAGGATTGAAATTCTGATATGGCTGACAAGAGACCCAAGATAGCAAAGCCGGTCCCCGCCAAGGGCAAAGAAGGTGCGCCGCGAGGTTCGACCGAGGAAATTTCACTCGATGATGGCCGGGGCGGCCAAGGCGAGTTGGTGGAGAAGGTGGTGTATGTCAACCGCTCGGCGAAAGTCGTGAAAGGCGGTCGGCGTTTCCACTTCAGCGCCTTGGTTGTTGTCGGTGATCGGTCCGGTCAGGTCGGTTGGGGGTTTGGCAAAGCGAATGAGGTTGCCGACGCCATCCGCAAGGGCACCGATCAAGCCAAGAAGTCGATGCTGCGCGTTCACTTGAAAGATTCCACCATTCCCCATGAAGTGATGGGCGAGTTTGGTGGTGGTCGCGTGCTGTTGCGTCCGGCCTCGCCCGGTACCGGCGTAATCGCCGGTGGCAGCGTGCGCGCAGTCATTGACGCTGCTGGAGTTCGGGATGTGCTGACGAAGTCCCTCGGGTCCAGCAATGCCGTCAACGTGGTAAAGGCAACGCTCGATGCGTTGCTCAAGTTGCGGCCGAAGGAAGACATTTTCCGTGTGCGTGGCATCGCCAGGCCGGCGGCTGCCACGGTGGGAGCTTGATATGGCGTTGCGATTGGACAATTTGAAGCCGCGTCCCGGTGCGAAACATCGCACCAAGCGGTTGGGTTGCGGGGAGAGTTCCGGTCATGGCAAGACCAGTTGCCGGGGCGGTAAAGGCCAGACAGCCCGGTCGGGTGGCACCATCCGCCTCGGGTTTGAAGGTGGCCAGATGCCGTTGTTCCGACGGATCCCTAAACGCGGGTTCAATAACACGGCGTTTCGGACCAACTTCGTAACGGTCAACGTCGGCGAGTTGGAGGTTTTTGCAGAGGGCATGACGGTTACGCCGGCAGCGTTGGTCGAGCAGGGCATTCTCAAGAATCTCCGGGATGGCGTTAAGATTCTCGGTGACGGCGAGTGCAAAAAGAAGCTCACGATTGAGGCGCACGGTTTCAGCGCTTCCGCTCGTGAAAAAATCACCAAAGCCGGTGGGCAGTGCGTCGAGTTGCCGTTGCCCGGTATCCGCCACAAAGCGGCGACAGCCGCGGACAAGAAGTAGCGCTGGCTGACCGGATATGTTCTCGGCCTTCCTCAACACATGGAAAATCCCGGAGCTCCGGCGCCGGATTCTTTTCACGTTGGGGATTATCGCCATCGCGCGTCTCGGCGCCAACGTGCCTTGCCCCGGTGTGGATGCCGGCCCGCTGCGGCAGTGGATTCAAGCTCAGCAATCCGAAGTCGGCGGCAGCGTGTTTGGTCTGGCCGATTTGTTTACCGGTGGCGCTCTCCAGCAATGCGCCGTTTTCGCCTTGGGCGTGATGCCGTACATCACCGCGTCGATCATCATGATGATGTTGTCGGCGGTGATCCCGGCGCTCGAACGCTTGAAGCAGGAAGGGGAGAGTGGCCGGGCGCGAGTCATCCAGTACGGCCGGTACCTCACGATTGTCGTCTGCGTATTTCAAGGATTCTTCCTGGCCAAGGCCTTTGAGCATCCATCAAAGTTGTTCCGGGGGTTCACCGGCGTTCTTGTCGCTAATCCAGGTGTCGGGTTTGAGATTTTGACGGTGCTCACGATTACCACCGGCACTGTGCTGCTGATGTGGTTGGGCGAACAAATTACCGAACGCGGTATCGGCAACGGCGTCTCCATCATTATCACGGTCGGTATCGTGGATCGGATGCCGCGCGCGATTGCCCAAGCTTGGTCGCTCTTCTTCCCGGGGCCCGGGGTGGAAAGTCAGTTCAATGCCCTCCATGCGATTTTGTTGATCGTGATGTTGTTCGCAGTGACCGCAGCCGTAGTCGCGATGACCGTCGCGCGGCGCCGCATCCCGATTCAGGTGGCGAAGCGGATGATTGGAAACCGGATGACGGCCTCCCAGCAGACGCACGTCCCGCTGCCGATTAATCAGGCCGGTGTGATGCCGATTATCTTTGCGCAGGCCATTCTGATGTTCCCGGCGCAATTGTTCCAGATGTCCGGGATCACCACGTTGCAGCGACTTGCCCGCGTCCTTACCGAGGGTGAAGTGGTTTATCTCACACTTTACGGACTAATGATCCTCGCGTTTTCGTACTTCTGGGTAGCCATCCAGTTCAACCCCTTGGAAATTGCCGAGAACCTCAAGCGGTCGGGTGGTTATATTCCCGGCGTTCGGCCCGGTAAACCGACGGCGGAGCATCTCAATTTTGTCATGACCCGGATCACACTGGCCGGGGCGATTTTTCTGACCGTGGTGGCAGTCATTCCCTACATTTTGTCGCACAACCTGCGCATCCCGTACCTGACGGCGAGCTTCTTTGGCGGGACGAGTTTGTTGATCAATGTCGGTGTGCTGCTCGACACGATGCGGCAGGTCGAGTCGCATTTGATCATGCGCAACTACGACGGTTTCCTGCGCAAGGGCAAATTGCGCGGTCGCCGGTAGCGTGAGTTACCGGGTTGTTCTTTTGGGGCCGCCCGCCTCTGGCAAAGGGACGGTAGCGGCTGCGTTAAGTGTGACGTTGCAGGTGGCGCATGTGTCCACCGGGCAGTTGTTCCGCGAGACGATTCGGCGCGGCGGGCTAGCCGGTCAGGCCGCGCGGCAGTTCATTGACAAAGGGCAGTTAGTCCCCGACGACGTGGTTATCGCGATCGTCCGTGAGTGGTTGGATGATCACGGCACCAAGCCGGAGTTCATCTTCGATGGTTTCCCGCGAACCGTCACGCAAGCGGACGCATTCGATGAAATGATGGCCGCACGCAGCCTTACCCGGCCGACCGTGATCCTGATTGAGGTGCCGGCAGAACTAACCATCGAGCGGATACTCGGTCGATTGGGCTGTGTGAATTGCGCGGCACTGTACCACGCGGAGTTCGATCCACCACGGCAAGCGGGAGTTTGTGATAAATGCGGTGGCCGGTTGGTGCGACGTGCGGATGATACCGAAGCGACGGTTCGCGAGCGGCTGCGTTGGTACACCGACCTGACTCTGGGCGTGGTGAGCCACTACGAGCGAGCCGGTGGGTTACAGCGAGTCGATGGGCGCCAAGGGAAACAACAGGTTTTTGCGGACGTGCTGCGGATCGTAAAGTCATGATCGTCATCAAGTCACAGGCTGACATCGAGAAGATGCGCGTGTCCTGCTGGGCAGCCGCGGAGGTCTTGCAGGCCGTGGCGGCGCTCGTGCAACCGGGGGTTACCACGGCGCAGCTCGATGCAGCGGCTGGGGACTTGATAAAAAAATATGGCGGCAAGAGCCCGTTTTTAGGTTATAAAGGTTTTCCCTGTCACACCTGCATTTCGGTGAATGAAGAAGTGGTGCACGGTGTGGCGGGCAAGCGGCGCATCCAATACGGCGACATCGTAAGTATCGATGTCGGGATCGTCCTAAATGGTTATGTCGGCGACAATGCGACGACAGTAGCCGTGGGGGTGATTGAGCCGCGGACGCAGCAGTTGTTGGATGTGACGCAGCAGGCGCTGGTCGCGGGGATCGCGGCGGCGCGGGTCGGGAACCGGGTCGGTGCGATTTCGCATGCGATCCAGACGACCGTGGAAGCGCAGGGATTTTCAGTGGTCCGGGAGTTTGTGGGCCACGGAGTCGGGAAACGGATGCATGAAGATCCGCAAATTCCCAACTTTGGCCGTCCCGGTGACGGGGCGAAGTTGAAGCCGGGAATGACGTTGGCAATCGAGCCGATGATCAATGCCGGGGTGAGTGAAGTCCAGATGCTCGCGGATGGTTGGACGGTGGTGACCGCGGATGGTCAGCCGAGCGCGCATTTTGAACATACGGTCCTGGTGACCGAGGGAGACGCAGAGATTTTAACGTGGCTAAAGAAGAGCCCATTCGAATCGAAGGCACGGTAGTGGAGTTGCTGCCGAATACGATGTTTCGGGTTGAGTTGCCGAACAAACATCGGATTCTGGCGCACATCTCCGGGAAGATGCGGTTGCATTTCATCCGCTTGATGCCCGGGGACAAGGTGACCGTGGAGATGAGTCCGTACGATTTGAGCAAGGGCCGGATCACATTCCGGCAGAAGTAGGACGCTGACATGAAAGTAAAACCATCAGTAAAAAGATTGTGCGAGCGCTGCAAAGTAGTGCGTCGCAAGGGCGTGGTGCGTGTGATTTGCACGAACCCCCGCCACAAACAACGGCAAGGGTAAAGGACGACCATGGCACGCATTATCGGTGTGGAAATTCCCGACCAGAAGAAGCTGGGCATCTCGTTGCGCTACATCTACGGAATCGGCCCGACGACCGCCTTGGAAGTCTGTGAAAAGGCCAAGGTTGACCCGGGCTTACGCACCAAGGATTTGAGCGACGAGCAGTTGTCGCATCTGACGACCGTGCTGCAGACCTACCGGATCGAAGGTGACCTGCGCCGCGAGATCCAGCAGAACGTGAAGCGCAAGATGAGCATCAACTGCTATCAGGGCATCCGTCACAAGAAGGGGCTGCCGGTTCACGGTCAGCGCACCTCCACGAACGCCCGCACGCGCAAAGGCCCGCGCAAGACCGTCGGCGTCCAGCGCGCGAAGGAAACCAAGGCCGCCGCACCGAAAGCATAATTGAGGAATTCCGATGGCTGACGAAGCACCAAAAAAAGAAGTGAAGGAACCGAAGGAAAAGCCGGCCAAGGCCCCCAAGGCGGCTGAGCCAAAGCCCGAAGCTGCTGCCGCTCCCGCGGCACCCGCACCGGCGGCCGTTCCGGCCACCGCGGCGGATGTGTTGGCGGAAGGTGAGGCGACGAAGAAGGTCGTCAAGGCCAAGCACAGCAAGAACGTGTTTCAAGGCATCGCTCACATCTTGGCGACGTTCAACAACACGGTCGTTTCGATCACCGACCTCAAGGGGCGCGTGATTGGCTGGTCCAGTGCCGGTCGGGTTGGATTCAAGGGTTCGCGCAAGAGCACCGCATATGCGGCGCAACTCGTGGCGCAGGACTCGGCGCGTCAGGCGATGGCGCATGGGTTGAAGGAAGTGGAAATTTGGGTCAAGGGCCCTGGCACCGGTCGCGAAGCGGCGATCCGGGCGCTGCAGGCCATCGGGTTGGAAATTACCGTCATCAAGGACGTGACCCCGATCCCGCACAATGGTTGTCGCCCGCCGAAGCGGCGGCGCGTCTAAGATTCAGGAGCACACATGGCACGATATAAAGGACCACGCGTTCGCATCAGCCGCCGGCTCGGCGTACCGGTTTTCGGACCGTCGAAATATTTGGAACGGCGCGCCTACCCGCCCGGCGTTCACGGGCCGAAGTCCCGCCGCAAGCTCAGTGACTACGCCGTTGGCTTGGCCGAGAAGCAGAAGCTCCGGTTCCAGTACGGTTTGCTGGAGCGGCAGTTCCGCCGGGTTTACGAGATGGCGCTCAAGAAGCGCGGTGTCACCGGCGAGACGTTGCTGCAGCTATTGGAGACCCGGTTAGACAACGTGGTCTACCGGCTCGGATTTGCCAGCACGCGTCCCTTCGCCCGGCAGGTCGTTTCGCACGGCCACGTGAAGGTCAACGGCCGGAAGGTCAGCACGCCTTCCTATCAGGTGAAGGTGGGTGACGTGATCGAGGTGCGGAACAGCCCGGTTTCCCAGCAGCTCGTGACGAAGAGCCTGGAGTCAGCGCAAGTCCGGCCCGTACCGGAGTGGATCACGTTCCAACGCGATGCGATGCGGGCGCAGGTCGCCCGGATGCCCACGCGCGATGACATCCAACCGATCGTCGAGCCGCAGTTGATCGTCGAATTTTATTCTAGATAAACCCCAGCACGTTGAGTTGTTGGTCCGCGTTTCTAGGCCGCGGGAAACCCAACTCAGGAGGAAGTTCACATGCCAGTTCGCATGGCTCGTTTCGAAATGCCGAAGCGCTTGGTGAAGGAAGACAGTGGCGCGACGGCGACCTACGCGAAATTCATCGCGGAACCATTTGAAGCCGGTTACGGCCACACCGTCGGCAACTCGCTGCGGCGGGTGTTGCTGAGCTCGCTCGAAGGCGCGGCGATCACCTCGATCAAGATTGAGGGTGCCGCCCACGAGTTCAGCGCCATTCCCGGTGTGGTGGAAGACGTGACCGACATCGTGTTGAACCTCAAGAAGGTTCTCTTCAAGTCCCATACCCGGGATGCGCACACGGTGTTTCTCTCGGCCAACAAGGAAGGTGCTGTCACGGCGGCAGACATCAAGAGCGACCAGGTCGTTGAGGTAATCAATCCCGACCAGCACATCTGCACGCTCGACAAGAAGATGCACTTTGAGGCCGAACTCGAAGTCCGGGTAGGCCGCGGTTTTGCCTCGGGCGACGACAACAAGAAGCAGGATCAGCCGATTGGCGTGATTGCGATCGATTCGCTGTTCTCCCCGGTACGCCGCGTGAAGTACTCTGTGGAAGCAACGCGCGTCGGGCAGCGCACCGACTATGACCGGCTTGTCTTGGAAGTCTGGACCGATGGCCGGATCACCCCGGATGACGCGATGGTGCAGGCGGCGAATATCCTCCGCCACCACCTCGACGTGTTCTGCGATTACGACAAGAACTTGGTCATCGAGTTCGAAGCCGGTGAGGGCCGCGTCAGCGTCGAACAGCAGAAGCTGAAGAAGATACTCAACATGAGCGTGAACGAGATTGAACTGAGCGTTCGCGCCGCGAACTGCCTGAACAACGCGAACATCACCACGGTCGGCCAGTTGGCCATGAAGACCGAGCAGGAGATGCTCAAGTACCGGAACTTCGGCAAGAAGTCGCTGAACGAGATCAAGGACAAACTCTCCTCGTTGAATCTCTCGCTCGGCATGAAGTTTGACTCCGGGTTGCTGGAGCCGACCGGTGCGGAAGCCGTGTTGTCCGCGCCCGCCAAGGAAGAAGAAACCGCCAAGGCGGAATAAGGCCGCAGAAGGAAATAGGGTACTCACATGCGACATCGCAAACGCACCGTCAAGCTGGGGATGAAATCCCAGCACCGGCGCGCCACGTTGGCCAACATGGTCTGCAGCCTCATCGAGCACAGCCAGATCACGACCACCGTCCCGCGCGCCAAGGAAGCCCGGCGTTGGGCCGACAAGATGGTCACGCTCGCCAAGAAGGGCACTCTCCATCATCGACGGCAGGCGCTCGCCTTCCTCAAGCAGAAGGCTGCCGTGAAGAAACTCTTCGAGGAACTCGGCAAGCAGCACGGCGACCGCGCCGGTGGCTACACGCGGATCATTCGCGTCGGAGCCCGGCGGGGCGACGCCGCCGAGATGGCAATCCTGCAGTGGACCGGTACCGTCGTGGCCGCCCCGGCAACTCCCGAAGCCGGCAAGGCAACCGAGACCAAGGCTGCCGGAGAGAAGAAGTAGTCAGCAAGTCCGGTAGAATTCACAGGGGCTGACCGCAAGGTCAGCCCCTTTTGTTTTACCCCATCAGGTCGGGGTCGATCCGTTCCAGCAAAGCGTTGAGCATCGCGAGGACGTCGCGGCCGTTGGTGGCGTGGAGGCTGGCGGCGGCAAGGTCTTGCGCTTCTTTGTAGGTCAACCGCCGGGTAACTTCCTTCACGCGCGGCAGGCTGGCGGCGCCGACGCTCAATTCGTCCACGCCCATGCCGAGGAGCAGGGGAACATAGAGCGGGTCACCGGCCATCTCGCCGCAGACGCCGACCCAGATGTTGTTGTTGTGGGCGCTTTCCACCGTGTTGCGGATGAGCCGCAGAATGGCCGGGTTGGTCGGCTCGTAGAGGTTGGCGACCTTTTCATTCACCCGGTCGATGGCCATGGTGTACTGGATCAGGTCGTTGCTGCCGATGCTGAAGAAGTCCACTTCCTGCGCGATCATCTCGGCGGTCAAAGCGGCCGACGGCACCTCGATCATCGCGCCGACTTGGATGTTCTCATCAAAGACGACGCCCTCTTTCCGGAGGTCGGCTTTGACTTGTTCTAGAAACTCATTGGCCTGAATGACTTCGCCGACGCCGCTGATCATGGGGTACATGATGAGGACGTTGCCCTCGGCGCTGGCGCGCAGGATGGCTCGCAATTGGGTCTCAAAAATCTGCGGGCTGCCGAGGCAGAAGCGGATGCCGCGGAAGCCGAGGAACGGGTTGATCTCCGCCGGCTCGCCGTCTTCCGACCGGAATTTGTCGCCGCCGATGTCGAGGGTGCGGATGATGACCGGGTGAGGCTTCATCTCGCGGGCAACGCGGGCGTAGGCGTCGTACTGTTCCTGCTCGGTGGGGAAGGAGTCGCGCTTGAGGTAGAGAAATTCAGTGCGGAAGAGCCCGACGCCCTCGGCGCCGACGCGCTTCAGGCCGGCGATGTCGTCGGGAAGCTCAATGTTACCGGCCACGGCGATCCGGTGATTGTCGAGCGTCTCAGCCGGCAGGTCCCGCAACTGGGAGAGACGTTCTTCGACGCTGTGGCGTTTGACTTCGAGTTGGCCATAGACGAACAGCGTCTGCTCGCTGGGCTCGACGATGAGCGTGCCGCTGTAACCGTCGAGGATCGCCAATTGGCCGTCGTGAACGTGTTTGCTGAGGTCGCGAAGGCCGACCACGGCCGGCAGGCTCATCGAGCGAGCCATGATCGCGGTGTGAGAGGTGTGGCTGCCCACGTCGGTGGCGAAGCCAATCACGTGCTGGCGATCCAAGGCGGTCGTGTCGGTCGGCGCCAAGTCATAAGCAATCACGATGGTGTCCGGGGCGAGGTTCGCCAGTTCCCGGTGTTCGTGACCGAGCAGATTGCGCAGGATGCGGCGGCAGACGTCCTGAACGTCGGCTCCGCGCTCGCGGAAGAATTCATCCGGTAGCTCGGAGAGTGTCTTGATGTAACGGCGGGACACGTCGTGGAAAATGTACTCGACGTTGTGCTTCTCTTCGTTGATCCGGTTGGTGACCTGGTCGATGAGGGCCGGATCTTCGGTGAGGGAGAGGTGAACATCGATGATGCCGGAGGGCGCTGCGGAGCCCGTACCGGAGGCGATGCGCTGCTGGAGGTCGTGGAGTTGCTCGCGGGTCTTGATCAGGGCTTGTTCGAACCGGGCGATTTCCTTGGCGGTATCCTCCGCGTTGATTTCGTAATCCGGTACGACTTCCTCAGCGACGCTATAGACGAAAATCCGGCCACGGGCGACACCGGGAGATACCCCGATGCCTTGGTAGGTTTTTTCCGTGGTCGATTTCTTGGTCATTGCCGTCTGGCATCCTTTTACTCCTCATCGAACTTACGCTCAAACAGTTTTTCGAGTTCGGTGAGAGCGGTGTCCGCATCCTTCCCTTCGGCCATGATCTTGAGTTTGGATCCTTGACCGGCGGCGAGCATCATCAAGCCCATGATGCTCTTGCCGTTGATGACCTCGCCGTCCTTCTCGACGTTGATGGTGCATTCAAACTTGCTGGCAATCTTGACGAACATGGCGGCGGGCCGCGCATGGATGCCGAGCTTGTTGATGACGGTGACTTCCTTGGTGAGGCGCTTGGGGGCGCCGGGCGTGGTGGGTTTCTTGAAGATGGCCATGGTGTGCTGGATCAGGTGCCGGACATACCCCCGGCGGTGCGCATGCGTTCGATGAGGCGCTCGTTGAATTCCCGGGCCGCGTTGTGACCGAGGCTTTTCAGTTTCTGGTCGAGTGCGGCCACTTCGATCAGCCGGGCGATGTCGCGGCCCGGGCGGACGGGGATCATGACGTGGGGCACCCCGATCCCCAAAATGTCATACTTGTGCTGTTCCAAGCCGGTGCGCTCGATGTCCTCCATCTTGTGCCAATCCATCAGCGTGACGACGAGGTCGATGCGTTTTTCGGCGCGCACGCTGGCGACACCGAAGACGGCCGGGACATTGATGATGCCTAGGCCGCGGATTTCCATGTGGTACCGGGTGGTCTCCGAGGAGGTGCCGATGAGCTTCCGGCCTTCCATGAGGCGGATGCGGGTCATGTCATCGCTCACCAGCGAGTAACCGCGCTCGATGAGCGCCAGCACGCTCTCGCTCTTGCCGACGCCGCTCTCGCCGCGAATCAGGATGCCGACGCCAAGGATGTCTACCATCGATCCCTGCTCGCTGGTGGTGGGGGCGAATTCCATCTCCAGCGCGATGGTGGCGGCGTTGATGAACTTCATCGTGGTCATCTTGGTGCGGAACAACGGCACCTGTTGCTTGTCGCAAGCTTCCTCGATGGAGGCCAGCGGGTTGATGTTGCGGGCGTAAACCACGCAGGGGATCTTGCGCCGCAACATGCCCTCGATGCGTTTGGCTGCCTCCACTTCGCCGAGCGATTTCAGGAACTGGTTTTCCGCTCCGCCGATGACCTGGACGCGTTTGTAAGCGAAGTAATTGTAAAACCCGGCCAGCGCCAACCCCGGTCGGTTCACCGATCCCTCCACAATCTTGTGGGCCAAGCCGGCTCCGCCTGCGACCAGCTTGAGCTGCAACGACTCGGCGTGGTCGAGGTAGAACTTCTCTACGGTGACGGTCGGGACGTTGGAGGTCATGGAATCTCAGGCCAGCGTCGGCAGAATCAGGCCGAAATCTCCCTTCTTGCGCCGGTAGAGGACGTTGACCTTCTGCGTGTCGGCGTTGAAAAACACGAGGAACTGTTTGTTTTCCATCAGCTCCAATTGCAGCATCGCTTCATCCACGAACATCGGCTTAACCTCAAACTTCTCCGTGTGGATGTGCCGGGTGCTGCCGTGCTCCTCGTGAAGGTCGTGAGTGAAAACGTGCTCGTCAAGGTGCCGGATGGAATGGTTGTGCTTTGGTTTGTGATTCTGGATCTTCGTCTTGTACTTCCGGATCTGGCGCTCCACCTTATCGACCACTTTGTCGATCGATCCATACAGGTCTTCGCTGACGTCCCGGGCTTCGATCACGATGTGATTCCCGCACTGGGTGACGAGCTCGGCGATGTGCCGGAACTTGTCCACTTCGAGGATGAAGTGCGCCTTGAGAATCTTGGGAAACTCGATGCTGATATGCGAGAGCTTCGTCTCGGCGTATTGCTGCAGGGCGGGGGTGACGTCCACGTGGCGTCCGGTAACTGATACTTCCATGATGAATTCCTTTCTGTGGTTACATGCTGAACTCTGGCCCCAGATAAATCTCCCGGCTCTGGGGATCGTTGATCAAAAAATCGCTCGTGCCTTCGCGGAGCACTTTGCCGTGATGAATGATGTAGGCCCGGTCGACCACCCGCAACGCTTCCCGTACGTTGTGGTCGGTAATTAAAATTCCCAGTCCCTTCCGCCGCAACTCAATCACGATCTGCTGCACCTCGTAAACCGCAATCGGGTCCACGCCACTGAACGGTTCGTCGAGCAGCAGCAACTTTGGCCCGGTCACCAACGCCCGCGTGATCTCCAGCCGGCGCCGTTCGCCGCCGCTCAACGTGTACGCCTTGTTCTTGGCGAGTCGCGCGATGTCCAGTTCCTGCAACAAATCCGCCAGCCGAATCCGCCGTTCCTCGGCGGAGATGGGCAGGGTCTCCAGGATTGCGAGGATGTTTTCCTCCACCGTCAACTTGCGGAAGACGCTCGGCTCCTGCGCCAAGTATCCCATCCCATGCCGAGCCCGCTTGTGCATCGGCCAATGAGTCACATTCGCCCCGTCAAAATGCACCGCCCCGGCATCCGGCCGCACGAGGCCGGTCGTCATGTAGAATGTTGTGGTCTTACCGGCTCCGTTCGGCCCCAACAATCCGACCACTTCGCCGCGCCGTACGTGAATCGCCACGCCATCGACAACCCGCCGGCCGCCATAGACTTTGACCAGCCCGGCCGTGCTTAACAATGAGTCGTGATTGGATTCCGTGTCCGTTTGCTCCACGACGTCGGAGTGTAGCAGAACCCCCGGCAGAGACAAGCCATGCGGCCAAATGCCGGCAATTTAGGGTGCCGGCTTTGGGTTCTCGTTAGTCTTGTCGTCCTCTTTCGTCTTTTCCGGATAGAGGATCAACCGGGTGGAAGACTCCACGTCCATCTTCTTCTGGTCGCGCCAGAACGTAATCTTGGAGCCGGTCACCACGCCATCTGGACCCTCTACTTGTGGGTTGCCGGTCAGGACGACTTTGCCATCCACCGCCGTATAAACTGCGTTTTCGGAGACTGCTTTTTTGTCCTCAGAGGTGATCACGACAGCGCCGTGGGCCTCGATCTTCTGGAGGGAGCGGTTGACGAGGTTGGTGGCTTGCGGGTTCTTGGCTTCGCCGAAATAGACTACCATGTGATCCGACCGGACCGTGATCTTGGGGTCGATGACCAAGACATTGCCCTCGAACGTGCCGACGTTGTGGAGGTAATCCACGTTCAGCTTCTCGCTGGTGACGATGGTGGGCTCTTGGGCCGGTGGGGTGTTGGTCGCGACGCCGGTATCAGCGGCTAACGAGAGCCCGCCCATCCCGAGTCCGCACAAGAGGCAAGCGACGAACTTCATGGCTGTTTCCTTTCCTGCGAAATGATCACGTGCACGTTGCTGCGGACGAGGAACGTGTTGCTCGCGCCCGTCCAGTCCGCCCCGTTGCCAGTGATGATCATGTTGTGACCTTCGAGCCGGATGGGGGCCGCGGTGTTGGCGAGCTTCCGGGCTTGGTCCAGTTCCGCGGAATCAGAGGTGAAGACAAACTCCACACGGTTGCTGGCGTAGAACTCCGCCCGGAGTTGCTGCACCAACATCTTGCCGTCATCGATAAACTGGCCGCGCTCGCCCATGAGCTTCCAGCGCAAGTTGCCGTCTTCGTCGCGCTCCGGTACTTCGAAATTCTGGATGTAGCCGCTGACCGTCGCGTTGGTTTGCGCGATTGCCAGACGCGACAACAGCAGCGCCGCGATAATGGGTAAAATCTTTTTCACACCAGATATTTCTCGATGGCTTTCGCCCAGAGATTCTGCGCCTTCAGGAGCATCTCGATGACCTCTCGGACTGCGCCCTGACCGCCGGCAGCGCGGGTGCAATAGTGGGCCGCCTGCTTGGCTTCCGTGACGCCGTTGGGAACGCTGATCGCCAAGCCCGCGCGCCGCAAGACCGGTAAGTCCACCAACTCATCGCCGACGAAGGCAATCTCCTCATTGGTGAGTTGGAGTTGCTTCTTCACTTCTTCCACTAATTCCATCTTGTTCGTCGGCTTCTGGTAACAGATCGTCACGCCCAAGTCCGCCGCGCGCCGCGTCGTGGCCGGGGAAGGGCGTCCAGAGATAAAGCCCACCGGTAGCCCCACCCGCAGCGACATCGCGATGGCATGACCGTCCTGCACATCAAACGCCTTCAACTCGCCCCCGTTGCTGTCGAAGTAAATCTTCCCATCCGTCAGCACGCCATCCACATCGAGCAACAGGCAGCGGACGCGCTTGAGGCGTTCTTGCAGTTCGGTCGCGGAAATCATGACGGCGGAGTGTAGCAGAACGTCACCCCACCGCAAGGAGTGTAGTGGTCGCTACACCGTTCTTTACTCCGTGCCGCGCACTTGCTTACAGTCCGGCCCATGGAACAACTGCTGCAGTTCAGTTGGCAGATGTTGGTCATCGCCTTGTTGGTGCTGGCGAACGGCTTCTTCGTCGCCACCGAGTTCGCCATCGTGAAAGTGCGTGCCAGCCAGTTGCGGCCGATGCTGGAAACCGGCGGCTGGCGAGTCAAACGGGCGTGGCACGTGACCAAGCATCTGGATGCCTATCTCTCCGCCACCCAGCTGGGCATCACACTCACGAGCCTCAGCTTGGGCTGGTTGGGTGAGCCGTTCCTCGCACATTGGCTGGAAGATCCTCTGGCGTTCGTCGGGGTCACGAGCGCGACGGCGATCAAATCCATCAGCTACGCGATCGCCTTTTCAATCATTACCTTTCTACACATTGTCCTCGGCGAGCTCGCACCGAAATCCCTCGCGCTGCAAAGGCCCCGGTTCATCACTCTCTGGGCCTCGCCGGTCCTGATCGTGTTCTACTACACCTTCCTGCCAGTCATCTGGACGCTCAACGAAACGGCCAACACGATGCTCCGGTGGGCGGGCATTCCGCCGGCGGGCTCGGGCGAACACGCCTTCAGCCACGAGGAATTACAGTACGTCCTGATGCACTCGACGCACGCGCATCCGTCCGACGAATTGATCAACCGGCTCATGCTCAAGGCGATCCGGTTGAAAGAAACAACCGCCGGTGAGGTGATGCTGCCGAAGGACAAAGTCAGCGTCCTCTGGGTGAACGCGCCGCTGCACCAGAACTTCCGGGCGGCCGAGATGGCCGGCTACAGCCGCATGCCGTTGTGCGGTGACCGGATCGAGGACGTCATCGGCATCGTCCACATCAAGGAATTGCTCTGGCAATTCCGCAGCCTCGGCGACCAAGTCCGCCTCACCGACATCATGCGGCCGGTGTTGACGTTCACCCCGCAGACCAAGCTGCCGGCCATGCTTCAGCTTTTTCAACGCTCCCGGAGTCATCTCGCCGTCGTCGTGAACGACAACAACGAGATGGTCGGCATCGTCAGCTTCGAGGACGTGCTCGAGGAACTCGTCGGCGACATCCGGGATGAATTCGACATCGAGAAAGGCCCGATCTACGACCGGACTCAGGATTCCGTTTTGGTCGATGCCGACCTGCCGGTCCGTGACCTCGCTGCGGAAATGAACTGGCCGCTGCCCCGGCACGGCACGGAGACCGTCGAGAAATGGTGCCTCAACAAATGGGGCCACACGCCCAAGGCCGGTGAGGATCTGCGCGTGGACAACCTGTTGATCGTGGCGGTCGAGGTCACGCCGCGCGGGTTGCGCCGCGTGCGGTTCACCCAAGTGCCGCTGCCGACCGGCGACGCCGATTCTTCAACGGTGTGAGAGCGCCGCGGCGGTGTGCTCGGCGAGCCGGATTTCAAAACGCCGGGCGCTGTCGATCAACCCACCGACCCGGTTGCGCGCGAGCCAGATCCGGTTGTGCTCGCCCATGAGATCGCGCAAGTCGCTGTCGAGCGCCTGCGGGTCGTCGCGCAACCCATACCGGCAAGCGTGCCGGATCATGCGGGCGGTCTGCGCGAACTCGGCGAGAATCAACTCCGCATCCGGTCGATTCGATCGGGCCTGCCGGAGCGGTTGCATCACGGAATCAATGCAATCGAGAGCGCGCCGCAAACCGTCTGCCGGTATCTCGCGGGAAACGGGATTTTCGCGACCGTGCATGAACAGGTGGAAAAAGCCGGTTGAGTTCCCGAGCGGCTTGTTGAGCTGGAGATAAGCGTTGCCGAGATCGTGGGCCAGTCGGCCGAGGATGCCGGCTTCGTCGTGGAACACGTGGAGATCAAGCGCGGCGATGAAGTTGTCGTCCCGGTTGGCATCGTGGCACCAGCTCAACGCCGCGCCGGCCGCGAAGCCGAGATAGCTCACCGGCAGGTATTGCCAGTGGCCGTGGTCGCCCCAGTCCGTGTTCAGGTAACCGACCGCGCCGTGTTGCCGGCCTTGGAGCGCCGCCACGCGCAGGTTGCCGAGACAGTTGGCCGTCCGGCCTGACAACGAACACCACGACGAGGTGCCGGGGCAGACATAGTATGGAATACCGGTCTTGGCGAACAACGCGCCGTGTTCGGCAAAGGGATGATTCTCCTCGTAACCCCATTCCAACACCACCACGTCACGCGGCAACTCCGCGACCAGTTCGGGGTGATGGAGGATGATGTCGCCCCAGAAATGCATCGTCCGACCGTGGCGTTGGGTCAGTTTGTAAACCTGCTTGAGGAAATCGAGATAGACCCGACCTTTGCCGCGCTTTTCGCACTCGGCCTTGCTGCGGCCTTGGCCGAGGTCGAACGTCTCGTCGCAGCCGACGTTGAACTTGCGGCTCGAAAAATTCGGCAGCAACTCCGCGTACAGCTCGGCGAGCAGTTCCACGCTGCCGGGGTCGGTGGGGTTTAGGCTGAATGTCCCACCGCGACCGCCCCACGGCCACTCGAAGCCGTCCGGGCATTCGGCCAATTGCCGGTAGCGTGGCAGGTCGAGCCACCGGTGCATGTGGCCGAAGGAATTCTGGTTCGGTACGAGTTCGATGAAACGCTCCCGGCAATACGCACCCAGTTGCTGGATCTCCGCCGCCGTGAACGGACTGGCCAGCGCCCACACGTCGCGGTGGTTCCGGTAGGCGAACGTGTGTTCCATGTAGAGTTCGAGGTGGTTCACCTTCCATTCGGCCAACTCGTCCACCAGCGCGAACAACGTCGCCATCGTCGGGACCTTGTCGCGGCTCACATCGAGCATCACGCCGCGCACCAGGAAGTCTGGCCAGTCCTCGATGGCGCAGACCGGCAGGGAATCCGGGCATTGCCGGCGGATTTGCGTCAGCGTCTGGCGTCCATAAAACACCCCGGCCGCGTCTGCGCCGACAATTTCAACGCCGGTCGCGCTGATCGTGAGCCGGTAGCCTTGCGCCGGCAGGCTGCCGGCAGTGATGGTGGTCTGGACGGGAACGTGAAGCGGGGTGCGCTCCGTGGAAAGCCTCAGTTGCCGGGGGCGCGGCAACAGCGTGAGATCGGTCACTGGATGACTCCGTGGATGTCGCGCAACGTTGTGAGAATCTCCTTCATCTGCGCGAGCGGAATCTGATTCGCGGCATCGCTCTTGGCCTTGTCCGGGTTGGGGTGGGTTTCGATGAACACCCCGTCGCACCCTGCCGCCACCGCCGCCCGCGCGAGCACTGGTGCCATGCGCCGGTCGCCGCCGGTGATGCGCCCTTGGCCGGGCATCTGGACGCTGTGCGTCGCGTCGAACACTACCGGCCAGCCGAACTCGCGCATGATGGGGATGGCGCGCATGTCGGTGACGAGGTTGCCGTAGCCGAACGAGCTGCCGCGTTCCGTGAGGAGAATGCTCTTGCCGCCGACGCCGGTGACCTTGTCGATGGCGTGGCGGATGTCGGCCGGCGCGAGGAACTGGCCTTTCTTCACATTCACACACCGACCGGTCTTGGCCGCGGCTTCGATTAAATCCGTCTGCCGGCAAAGGAACGCCGGGATTTGCAGGATGTCGCACACTTCGGCCGCGGGTTTGCATTGGCCGGTCTCGTGGACGTCGGTCAGCACCGGCACGCCGAACGCCCGCTTCACCTTCGCCAGAATCGCCATGCCCTTCTTCAGCCCGGGGCCGCGAAAAGAATCGCCCGCCGTCCGGTTGGCTTTGTCGAAACTGCACTTGAAGACATAGGGCAAACCAAGCGTGGAGCAAATCTCGACGAGAGTCTCCGCTGTCTTCATGACGAGCGCCTCGCTCTCGATCACGCACGGCCCGGCAATCACGAACAACGGAGCCCGGTCGCCGCCTAGTTTCAATTTCCCTACATAAACGGTCTTCATGAATCGGCCTTTCGCTAGATACCCTGCACCGCGATGCCCTGGCTTTGTGCTGGGCTAGGGAGAATGCTGTCTCTCAAGTCGACCATATGGATTCGGTCGACCAGCCGCTGCAACTGCTCATTCACCTGGATGCGCAGCAACGCGCTTGCATAAGCATCTTCCCAATCGCCCCAAGTAGCCAACGCGGCTGGGTGCTGGAGAAAATGCCGAACGACCACGGATGTGTCCAGGTAGACCGTCACCGCCGCCGCCGGTCCTCCAGCAACACAGTCGTGGGATCAACCGGCTTGCGCGGTAGAACGCCCCGGAGTTTTTTGAGGCCGCTGACCGGGTGTCGGGGTGGCTGAATATCGAGCTTGGCGGCGGTCCGGTAGGGGACAACGCGGGCGATGGGATGATTGTGAGAAGTCACGACCAATTCCTCTCCGGCTTCCACCTTGCCGAGGAACTCACTGATCCGATTTTTCAGCGTCGCCACGTTGACTGATTTCATGGCCATAGCATAGCCATGGGATGGCCATTACTCAAGCCGCGGGCTTCGTCTTCGTCTGCCGTAAGGCGGCGGCGATGAAGCCGTGGAAGAGAGGGTGGGGTTGACCGGGCTTGGATTGGAACTCGGGGTGGAACTGGCAGGCGACGTACCACGGGTGCTCCTTGAGCTCGATCAGTTCGACGAGGTCGAACTTGGTGTAGAGGCCCGCGATGACGAGGCCGGCTTTCATCAACTGGTCCCGGTAGGTGTTGTTGAACTCGTACCGGTGCCGGTGGCGCTCGCTGATTTCTTCCGTGCCGTAGGCCTCCCGGGCCTTGGTGCCGGGCAACAGCTTGGAGACCTGCGCGCCGAGCCGCATCGTGCCGCCCTTGTGTTGGACGCCCTTTTGTTCTTCGAGCAGGCAGATGACCGGGTGTGGGGAAGCGGTGTCGAACTCCGTGGAGTTGGCGCCGGCAAGCTGGCAGACGTTGCGGGCAAATTCGATCACGGCGATCTGCATGCCGAGGCAGATGCCGAAGTAGGGAATGTTCTTCGTGCGGGCGTAGTTCGCGGCGGCGATCTTGCCTTCGATGCCCCGGTTGCCAAAACCGCCGGGCACGAGGACCCCGTCGAGTCCTTTCAGACATTCCTCGGCGCCCTTCTTCTCGATCTGCCCGGCATCGACGCGGACGATTTCCACGGCGGAATCATTTGCGCCGCCGGCGTGTTTGAGTGCCTCGTAAAGGCTCTTGTAAGCGTCTTGCAACTGGATGTATTTGCCGACGACGCCGATGCGGACTTTGTGTTTCGGGTTGATGAGCCGGTAGAGAATCGCCTGCCACTCGCGCACGTCGGCCGGTGGGACGGAAATGTTGAGATAACGGCAGGTCAGTTCGTCGACCTTCTCTGCGTGGAGCGCCATCGGCACTTCGTAAATCGAATGCTCGACGTCCAACTCCTCGATCACGCACTCGACCGGCACGTTGCAGAACATCGAGATCTTCTGGCGGACTTCGCCATCGAGCGGTTTCTCGCTCCGGCAGATCAGGATGTGCGGCATGATACCGATCTCGCGCAGCTTCGCGACGCTCTGCTGGGTCGGCTTGGTCTTGATCTCCCCGGCCACGCGGATGTACGGCACGAGTGTGACGTGGATGAACAGCGAGTTCTGCGGCCCCGCTTCGAGCGCGAACTGCCGGATCGCTTCGAGGAACGGCAACCC
>OMJI01000291.1 GCA_900299315.1 Verrucomicrobiota bacterium
GCGGAACGCGGTCTCCTTGATTTCCTCCGCGATGTGGCCGAGATCGGCATCGGGCCGGTCGGCCAGCATTTGCTGGAGCCGGCGCTTGATGACGCCGGGGCCGGAGACGCCGATGTTGATCACCGGGTCGGGCTCGCCCGGGCCGTGAAACCCACCGGCCATGAATGGATTGTCACCGGGAATGTTCGCGAAGATGACAAACTTCGCCGCGCCAAACCCGTCCTGCGCTGCCGTCAACTCGGCGGTCTTCTTCACCGCTTCGGCGGCGAGCAGCACGGCGTCCACGTTCACGCCGGTGCGCGTGGAAGCCGCGTTCACGGACGCGCAGACGCGCTGGGTGCTGGCGAGGACTTGCGGCAGCATCTGAAAATATTTCCGCTCACCGGCGGTCATGCCCTTATGGACGAGCGCAGTGAATCCGCCGAGCAGATCGACGCCGACCTCCCGGGCTGCATCGTCGAGTTGCTTGGCGACGCGCACGAAGGCTTCGTCACTGTGGCCTTCGAGCAGCCACGTTACCGGGCTGACGGCGATGCGCTTGTTCACGATCGGGATGCCGTACTTGCGGGAGACCTCGTCGCAAATTGCCACGAGCCGACCGGCACGCTTCACGATCTTGGCGCGAATCTTTTTGCAGAGATGGTCCGTGTCGGTCGCGGCGCATTCCTGCAGGTTCAACCCCATCGTCACCGTGCGCACGTCGAGCTGTTCCTCGCGCAACATGCGGACGGTCGAGAGAATGTCGTCGGTGCGCAACATCAGGGCAGTCCTCCCGGCGCGGCGATTTCGTTGGTCGCGCGGAAAATGTTTTCGTGCTGGAGATTGGCGGCGATGCCGATGGATTGGCCGAGCGCCTCGAGGTCCAACTGAATCTGCGTGAGGTCGAGGTTGCGCGGCACGTCCACCTCGGAGACGACGAGGAACTGGCCGTCCCGGGTCGTCGCGCCGTAGAGGTCGGTGATATTGATGCCCTTGTTGGCGCAGAAGGACGCGAGCTGATGGACGATGCCGGGCTTGTCGCCGCCGATGGTGGTGAGGATGAATTTGTCGGCCTGCGCGACGACCGGCTTCTCGTCGTGAAATTCTTTCACGCCGATTTCGAGCTCACCGGGCGTGCCGGCTTGCTGGAGTAATTCCCGGACCGCCGTGACGGTGTGCGCCTTTGGAAACGCCGCGATGAGGATGAACGTGAAGTAATTCATCACGACCGTCTGGCTGACCTGCTCGACGTTGCCCTGCCATTGCGCGAGCGCCCGGGTGATGTCGCGCACAATGCCGACCCGGTCCCGGCTCATCACCGAGACGACAAATCGTTGGCTCGCGGCGGCTGACATGGGCGGTGATTCTGCCGCAATCCGGCGGGGAGTCAATAGCCGCCGCTTTCGGGCTTGACGGTGGGGGGCGAGGGTTGTCAAAACGCGCTTCATGACAAATGGACGGGATGACAGCCAGCCGATTCGGCTGGACGCATTGCTGCCGGTGGAGATCGCGCAGCAAGCCGAGGAAGTCGGCGTTCGCAAGGCCAAGCTCGACGCGGTGAGCGTGTTCATGCTGGCGGTGCTGGCCGGCGGGTTCATCGCAGTCGGGGCGATCTTTGCGACGACAGTGTCGCTCGGCAGCGCGGTGTTGTCATACGGCATCGCGCGCGTGCTGGCGGGCGTGGCGTTCTCGACCGGCCTGATCATGGTGGTGGCCGGTGGGGCGGAGTTGTTTACCGGCAACAACCTCATCGTCATGGCGTTCGCCAGCGGCCGGATCAGTTGGCAGGCGCTGGTGAGGAATTGGGTCCTCGTCTATCTCGGCAACTTCGTCGGCTCGCTGGTCACCGCTTATTCGATGTACCTCGCCAACCAGCACCTCATCGCCGACGGCGCAATGGGCAACGCGATGCTGAACATCGCGCACACGAAAGCGTCGCTGGCGTTCGTGCCGGCCTTCGTGCTCGGCGTGTTTTGCAACGCCCTCGTCTGCATGGCGGTTTGGATGTGTTTCGGCGCGCGCACCACGTCGGGCCGGATCCTGGCCATTGTGCCGCCGATCGCGGCGTTCGTGGCGGCATCGTTCGAGCACAGCGTGGCCAACATGTATTTCATCCCGGTCGCGCTCTTCGTGAAGAGCGGCGCGGCGCCGGAGTTCTTCGAGAAGATCCACAAGACCGCGGCGGATTTCCCGAACCTGACGTGGAGCAAGTTCCTCATCGGCAACCTCATCCCGGTCACCCTCGGCAACATCATCGGCGGCGGCGGGCTCGTCGGCGCGATGTACTGGTTCATCTACCTGCGCCGCGCCAAGCGCGGTTGAGGCGACATGACGCTCAAATTGATTTCCTGCAATGTCTTTCAACGCGAAGTCTGTCTCTGTCTTGCGCGGACGCCGCACATCGTCGACGTCGAGTTCACCGAACTCGGCGAGCACGTCAACAGCACCGGCTTGCGCCAGTTGATCCAGTCCAAAATCGACGCCGCGGAGAATGCCGGCAAGAGCTACGAGGCGATCCTGATCCTGTTCGGTCTCTGCGGCAATTCGACGAGCGGCTTGCTGGCGCGGCGGACGCCGCTCGTGATGCCGCGCGCGCACGATTGCTGCACCATCCTGCTCGGCTCAAAGCAACGCTTCGAGGAGAATTTCAAGGACGCGCCCAGCACGCCTTTCTCCTCCGTCGGCTACATGGAACGCGGCGAATACTTCCTGCGGACCGACGACGGCGTGCCGAAGGTGGAAAGCGGCGATGCCTACGCGCAGCTCGTCGAGCAGTTTGGCGAAGAGGACGCGAAGTATGTCTGGGAGACGATGCATCCGCCCGCGCTCGACCACGGCACCGGCCGGGCGGTGTTCATCGACATCCCCGAGACCACGCCGCGCGAGTTGGTGGAAACATTCAAGCAGAAGGCCACCGAGGCCGGCAAGGAATGCGTCCACATGCAAGGCAGCTTGCGCCTCATCCAGAACCTGATCGACGGCCGGTGGGACGCGGCCGATTTCCTGACAATTCCCCCGGCGCACAAGACGACCGGGGTCTATGACTGGAACGAGATCGTGCGCGCCACGCCGCAGTAACGCGCCGCTATTCCTCGAACAGCAGCGTGCCCCACTCCGTCTGCCGGTGGAAATCCACGCGCGGATGTGGCGACGACGAGCTGAGCACCGGCTTCGGGAAGCCGCTCGTGTAATCGTACCGGGAGAACGAGAACAGCCACCGGCTCCCAGCCTTGACCGGGCTGCGCTCGGCGACGAGGCTGAACGGAATCATCGCCGCCACCCACCACGTCTGCGCGGCGGCGTCGACGGCGGCCCGGCTTTCAAACACCGGCTGCCGGATCTTCCAATACTCCAACGCATCGTGGCTCCGCGTCACGCGGAAGTTCGTCGAGGAAGGGATGCGCAACTGGAACTGTTGATTGTGGGGCGAGACATGAAATTCGTAATACGCTTCCTGGTCGGCCGGCCGGAGGAACATCTCGAACGTATCGCCCATCGTGAAGCCGGGCTCGTTGAGCTGGGTGGCCGGGTTGAAGATGTCGGCGTCTTCCAACTCCGCCGCCACGATCAACATCGTCTTCGTCCACGCCGTCCGCACGCGCGCCGGGCGGAAATACGCGTGCAACTCATCCTGCCAGCCCTGCCGGAGTTCGCAATGCGCCGCGCCATCCAGTTGCCGGTAAGCCGTCGCGGCATCGGTCAGTTTGAAATCAGTCAGCCGCCGCGCGGTCAATTGGGGCGGCGCGAACCGTAACGTTGCTTCTTCCACTGTCATGCGGGCATCTGACACACCGCAGGGGTGGAACGCAAGCCAGATTTCCTCAGGCGTAGTCCTTCTCGGACGGCTCCTCGATGGTGGTAACCAGGCGCTTGACCAAGTCCATCGACGTGAGCGCTTCGCTGTCGGCGGCGAAGTTCGTCAGAATCCGGTGCCGCAACACCGGTATCGCCGCTGCCCGGATGTCGGCGCAGCTCACATGAATCCGGCCTTCCAACACCGCCCGCGCCTTCGCGGCGAGAATCAGGAATTGGCTCGCGCGCGGGCCGGCACCGGTACTGACGTATTGCTTGATGAAGTCCGGTGCCCGCGTGTCGACGGGCCGGGACGCCCGGACCAGTCGCGTCGTGTACTTCACCACGTGCGGCGACACGGGAATCTTGCGGACGGTTTCCTGCAATTGCAGCACCTGATGCTTCGTGATCACCTGCCGGGGCTCGCCGAGTTGCGCGACGGTCGTGGCGGTGACAATCTGTTCCTCTTCGTGTTCGAGCGGGTAATCCACCCAGATGTTGAACATGAACCGGTCGAGCTGCGCTTCCGGCAGCGGATACGTCCCTTCCTGCTCGATGGGGTTCTGCGTCGCCAGCACGAAGAACGGTTCCTCCAGCGTGAACGTCGCGCTGCCGACCGTGACCCGGTGTTCCTGCATCGCCTCCAGCAACGCGGCCTGCGTCTTCGGCGGCGTGCGGTTGATTTCGTCGGCGAGCAACAGGTTGCAGAACAGCGGCCCGCGGATGAACCGAAACTCGCGCTCGCCGGTATCGCGATTCATCTCCAGCACCTCCGTGCCGGTGATGTCCGTCGGCATCAGGTCGGGCGTGAACTGGACACGTTTGAAATTCAAGTCGAGCACCTTGGCAATCGTCCGCACCATCAGCGTCTTCGCCATGCCGGGCATCCCCACCAGCAGCGCGTGCCCCCCGGCGATCATCGCCATCAAAATCTGGTTCAGCACTTCCTGCTGCCCCACGATCACCTTGCCGACCTCGTCCCGGATCGACTGCGTCCGCTGCCGCATCTGCTCGACGAGCAGCAAATCGTCATCCGTCGGCTGCAGCGTGCTCCCGTCGCGGAACTTGAACTGCGTCTGCCCGATCTGGATCAGATCACCGTTCTGCAGCAACACCGTGGCGATGGACTTGCCGTTGACCGACGTGCCGTTGGAACTTTTCAAATCCGTCAACGACCACCGGCCATCCTCGCGTCGCAACTCGGCGTGCCGACCGGAAGCCGCGAGGTCATCCAGCACGATCGAGCAATCCGCCTGTCGCCCAAACCACGCGACCGGCACAGCGATCTCATAGATGCGGCCCACATGCGCGCCGCTCAAACAGGTCAACTTGGCAAGGGCGGGTTCCATCGTGCCGGCAGACTCTCACCGCCCGCCGGAAATTTCCAGCCGGTTTTCTTCCGCCGCCCGCTCGAGGTTGAGCAGCCCGAGATCCTTCACTTCATCCGTGACGCGGATGCCGCCGAGCCGCGGGTTGTAATGGTGCGGCAACACTCCCTTTGGCATCGCGCCGGTGACTTCCTGACGGACCAACTCGCGTGAATTGATGAGCTGCCAGCCGGTCGCGCCGACGTCCTCCAGCCACGCGAGCTTCAGGCTGCGAATCTGCGTGTTCTTCAACTCCTCCGCCGACTGCGCCAGGATCAACTTCGTCCGCAACTCCTGCAACACGCACCGCGCCTTGCCGGCTTCGCCCGTCGTGCCGGCCACCCGGTGAATCTCCTTCGTGTCGAAAAACGGCACCGCCCGGCCGACCGTCTCCTTGATCGCCGCCCGGTCGCGGTCGGTCAACGTGTCCGGCTCGCGCGTCAGCGTGAATCCTTCCCAGAAACAATCCGCGAACAACACCAGCAAGTCGTATTTCCCCACCGGCAATCCGCGGAACACAAACTCCTTCCCGCCGCCGGTGACCTCGCCCTTGTACACCTTGCTCGTGTCCTGCGTCGGCATCGCGAACACCGCCTCGACCGGCTGATTCGGCAACACCAGCTTCGCCCGAATCCCGCCCGTCGCCGTCGGATCCGGCGGCGTGTACAACCGCGTCGATTGCACCGTCCCCGAAGGCTGCCCGGCAAAAGCCGAACCAACCAACAATGCCACCGCCACCTGGAGGGCGCGGCTCCCGCCGCGCCGCATCCGGCGACCCCCACCGACCCGAGCC
>OMJI01000292.1 GCA_900299315.1 Verrucomicrobiota bacterium
AGTCCGTCGTCGATGAGTTGCGGCAATTCCCGGTAACCACCGCCGCGAATGATTTTGGTGCCGTAGGCGGTGGAACGCCCGTCGCCGATGAACTGCCGGATTTCCGGCAGGCTTTTGAACCATTCCATCAGCCGGTTGTGATCGCCGTTGAATTCCTTGGCGAGGTTGTCGAGCGGGAGCACGAGGCCGAGCGAAATGCTGCTGTGATTGGTGTAGAGGAAGCCGCCCATGTTGAGGCGGGCGGTGCGGTTGCGGAGCGAGGGATTGCGGAGAATGATTTCGTAGGCCGCGCCTTCGCCGCGCGGGAGGCGGAAGCGGCGTTCGATTTCGCCGGGATCCATTTCGATGACTTCCTTGATGCCTTGGAGGAAGTGCGGGCTACCGGGTTCCTTGGCGCGTTCGTAGCCTTCCTTGCTGACGAGGTGCGACGCGTCGCCCTCGGCGAGGAAGACCACATCGGAGTAAATCGGTCCGCGCGTGGTCTGGACGCCGGTGATCTTGCCGGTGTTGTCGCGCAGCAAGCCGGTGGCGGTCGTCGCGGGGAGAACGGTCGCGCCGAATGACTTGGCGAGTTCGCCGAGGTAATGGTCGAACGTCGGGCGCAGGACGGTGTAGCAATGCCGGAACG
Organism: Verrucomicrobiota bacterium; assembly: GCA_900299315.1. GTDB lineage: Bacteria > Verrucomicrobiota > Verrucomicrobiia > Palsa-1439 > Palsa-1439 > OMJI01. Next base: position 629 of record OMJI01000292.1, read on the forward strand.
TGTCCGGGTTGTGGTACGTCAGGCCGAGCCGGGAGTGACCGTTGTAGATGTGGATGCCGCGCTGGGTCACCGGGCGTTCCCACGCAGCGTTGCGGACGGCTTCTTCGCCGAGGACGTCCGGCTGGGCGAGGTTCTCGGTGAAGTAAACGGCGCCCGACCAATTTTCCGCGCCGGGGAAAGCACCGGCTTCGAGGACGAGGACCGGTATCTCGGCCTTGGCGAGGGCGATGGCAGCGGTAATGCCTGCCGGGCCTGCGCCGACGATGACGACTTCGTATTTCCAGTCGGTCATGTGCTTGTAGTATAAAGCCCTGAGAGCAATTTGGAAGCCGCCGCTGGGAACTGGGTGCAGATTTGGCGGCCCCTGTAGCCGAGGTGTAAGCCTCGGCCGAAACTTACGTTTCGGCTACAGATCCCTGGGGAACTTCGGGAAAAAGCGCGGTGTCACAAAAGAGGAGGTTCATCATGAACAAATCAATCGCAGTGGCAGCAGTGATCTTGGCAGCCGGGCTGGCGCGCGCCGCCGACGAGGGCGTGGCGTTGACGGTGTATAACCAGAATTTCGGCGTGGTGCGCGAGACGCGTGCCGTGGCGGTGCCGGAACGAGAGGGGTGGATCCGCTTCACGGACGTGGCGGCGCAGATCGACGGGACGAGCGTGCAATTCAAGTCGCTCACCGACCCGGCGGCGCGCGTGTTGGAGCAGAATTACGAATACGATCTCGTTTCCGCGGACAAGCTCTTGCAGAAATACATCGACCGCACGTTGAACGTCCTGACGAAAGATGGCTCCCGGTACGCGGGGACGTTGTTGAGTTTCGACCCAAACCAGCTCGTGCTCCGGCAGGACAAGGACATCGTGATGGTCCAGCGCGGCGACAACGTGAAGGACATCCAGTTCGGCGCGTTGCCGGACGGCTTGATCACCAAGCCGACGCTCGTCTGGAAGCTCGCCACGGCGAAGCCCGGCAAGCAGCTCGTCGAGGTCGCCTACCAGACCGGTGGCTTGAACTGGCACGCGGACTACAACGCGGTGCTCAATGACAAGGATACCGCGCTCGATTTCGGCGGCTGGGTGACGCTCGACAACCAATCCGGCGCGACTTACAAGGACGCCAAGTTGAAGCTCATCGCCGGTGATGTGCGCAAGGTGCAGCCGCAAGCGCCAATGGGCGGATTCAAGGCGCGCGCGATGATGGCGATGGATGCCGCGGCGCCGCAATTCGAGGAGAAGTCATTCTTCGAGTATCACCTTTACACGATGCAGCGGCCGACGACCGTGGCGCAGAACCAGACGAAGCAGGTCGAGTTGCTCAAGGCCGCGGAGGTGCCAGTCAAGAAGGTGTTCCTCTACGAAGGCGCGCCGCAATTCCGGTTCTACGGCGGGATGGTGACCGATGCCAACTACGGCAGCCAGGATTGCAACAAGAAGGTCAACGTCATCATCGAGGTGAAGAATTCCAAGGCGAACAACATGGGGATGGCGTTGCCGAAAGGAAAGGTGCGGCTCTACAAGCGCGACGCGGCGGATGCAGCGCTGGAATTCATCGGCGAGGACGAGATTGATCACACGCCGAAAGATGAGACGGTCAAGCTGCACATCGGCGACGCGTTCGATGTGGTCGGCGAGCGGAAGCGGACGGATTTCAAAGTGGACAGCGGCCGGCACGTGATGGAGGAGACGTTTGAGATTCGCGTCCGCAACCACAAGGCTGAGCCGGTGGACGTGCTGGTGAAAGAGACTTTGTACCGATGGAGCAACTGGGAAATCACCCAAGCAAGCGCGAAGTGGACGAAGTTCGACTCGAACGCGATCCACTTCCCGGTCACGGTCGAGAAGGACGGTGAACAGGTCGTGACCTACACCGTGAAGTACACCTGGTAAGTGGCGTTACGCGGCGACCGGCTGCTTGACCGGCTTGGCCTGCTCTTCCAGCCACCGGATGGCTTGCGGGAGGTGCGGCGAGAATCGGCGGGTGAACCGCAACCGGATTTGCTCTCCGTCGCCCGGTTTCACGATGAGCCGGTGGAACAGCGTGCCGGGGTCGTCGGTGATCCGGGCGCCCGCCAGCGGGCTGACGCAGTACCGGGCGCGGAAGTTCTTCCTCCCGATGAACACCAGCCGGCCTTCCGTCGTCCCGATCGCGACGCCGCGCACGTTGCGGCCGATGGATTTCATTTTGCCGCTGACGCACGGCAACGCCCACGCCACTTCCTCGTCGTCATGCTCGATGGCGAGCCACGATTCGAGCGCGAAGCCGGGGACTTTGGTCGGCAGCGGCTCCGATCCGGTCGGTTTGCGGGTGAAGCGGTGGAAGATCGCCAGCCAGTAAGCCTTGATCATCCGGAAAAACTTCGGCGCGAAGTACCAGAACGCGACGACGAACGCCACGACAAGCACCAGCGTGATGATCGGGTGCTTGAACACGAACCACGTACCGGCGAGCACGAACACGTTCTCCCCGGCGCTGACAACGATGTTGCTGGCCGGTTCCGGTGAGGTGTTGACGAGCAGGCGCGTACCGGCTTTCGCCGAGTGAGAGGTCAACGCCACGCCGCCACCGAGCAGCGCGCCGATCACGGAGAGCCGTGGGTCCATGGAACCGAGCGCGTGCAAGCCGATGATCGCGCCGCCGATGGGACGGATTGCGGTGTGGATGGTGTCCCAACCACTATCGGCGTACGGCACCTTGTCCACGATGAGTTCGATGACGAGCATCACGCCCGCGACGACCAGCACGACGGGGTCGCCGAGCACGGCGAGTTTTTCCAGACCAGGCGCCAGTTGCAGCCAGCCGAGATTGATGGCGAGGCCGGTGACGAAGACGGTAAGGTAGAGGTTGATGCCCGCCAATGCGGACAATCCCAGCGATGTCCCGAGCAGTTGCAGAGTCTCCATAATTACTCCTGAGACGACGCTAAGCCCGTTTCATTCAGTCGGCAAGGGCTTCGGCCGGTAAAGAACGGCCACGTGCCCGACGATCATGATGACGGTGCTACCGGTTTTCTCGGCAATCTGGGCGGCCAGTTCGCGCCGCTCGTCCTTGAACGCCACGAACTTCAGCTTGATCAACTCCCGGCTCGCCAACGCGGTTTCTACACTCAGCAGAAACTCCGCCGTAACCCCTTGCTTGCCCAGAAACGCCACCGGCTCCAAGTGTTGAGCGGCGGCCTTGAGTTTACTAATCTCTTTGTTGGAAAGTTCCATTGCGCGCGACCCTACCAGAAATCGAAGTGTTGTACGAGGACGCCGACCTGCTGGCCGTCAACAAGCCGGCCGGCCTGCTTTGCGTCCCCGGCCGTCACGACAAGGAAGAGGCGAATCTCTGGGACATGATCCGAGCCGCGCGCAACATGCCGGACCTCACCAATCCCCACCGGCTCGACCGCCACACCACCGGCGTCATGATTTTCACCAAGACAATCGACGCCTACCGGCGCGTCACCGAACAATTCCGCGAGCGCCAGACCCGCAAAATCTACACCGCCATCTGCCGGGGGAATCCCGCGCCACAAATTATCGACCTGCCCATCGGCGACGTCCCCGACACGCCGCGCCTCTCGCGCATCGACCACAAGAACGGAAAACCTTCCCGGACGATGGTGCGCGTCACGGAGGAATACCGGGGCTACAGCCTCCTCGAAGTGGAAATCGAAACCGGTCGCCAGCACCAAATCCGTGTCCACCTCCAGGCTATCGGTCATCCACTCGTTGGTGACGCGGATTATGGCGGCGTGCCGCTCTTGCTCTCGCAGATCAAAAAGAAGTACCGGGCCAAAGAAGGCGAGGAAGAACGTCCGCTGCTAGCTCGACCGGCATTGCATGCCACCGAAATCACGCTGACGAACCCCGCCGTCACCATCCGTGCCCCGTTGCCGAAAGATATGGAAGTCGCCCTCAAATATCTGCGAAAGTTCGCCGCATGAACGCCCGTTGCTTCCAAGGTGACGCCACGCAAGCCGCGACATGGAACAATATCCGCGCCGACGCCTTAATCACCGACCCGCCGTACTGCCTGCTCACGCGCCGGCGCAAAGGCGGTGACCTCCGCGACCCGAAAGGCCGCAAATTGGATAGCGGCCCGGTGCGGCGCTTCGAGAGCGTGCGCGACTACCGGGTATTCGCCCGGTCTTGGATGACCCACGCCGCCCAGCACCTCACCGATGCGGCGCCGATGGTGATTTGGACCAACCTGCTGGGCCGGGAACCCATCACCACCACAGCCCGCGAACTCGGCTGGACGCATTTCCGCGGCGAATTCGTCTGGGGCAAGCGCACCCGGGAAGGCAACTCCGGCGAAGAAATCCTCCGCGTCGTCGAAACCGCCCTCGTCTTCACGAAGACACCACCGCCGCCGGTGACCAACGAAGCCCCGGCCATCCCATGGTCAGTCGTCGCCGGCTACGACGACGATGGCGAAGCCGCGAAGTGGGGCAGCCACCCCAATCACAAACCGTTCCGCGTCGTGGAGCCTCTCATCCGCACGTGGAGCAAACCCGGTAACTTGATCATCGACGCCTTCGCCGGCAGTGGATCGATACCGGTAGCTGCGGTGCGTCTTGGGCGAAAAGCGGTGAGTTTTGAGTTGGAAGGCGAGTGGGCGGGAAGGACGCAAACGCGGCTTGGAGGTGTTACTCCTTAATCCTCTTCTTCCAGTAGTCTGGCTCCCGGTGTAGATGCATAACGGCGAGTATTAAGATTTCGTTCCCATTGACCGCATAGAGAAGGCCGTATGGAAACCTTCGCACCAAACACCGTCTGATTTCCTCTTCCAGAATTGGCCAAGCCTGCGGATAAGCCAAGATCAGTTGGATTGAGGAGTAGACTTCGATGGCAAAATCGTGACCAAGCCCCACTTCGTGGGCCTCGTAGTAATCTATTGTTCGGACAACCTCCTTTTCCGCCTCCGGGTGAAAGGAGTAGGAGCGAGTCATGCGGCGAAGCGATTCCAGACCTTCGAAAAAACCACATCGCCCGGGATGGCTTTGACCTGACCGGATCGCAATTCCAACAATCTCCGCTTGGCCACAGCAGCCCACTTGCGGTCGATTTCCGGGTTGGGCGGATTCAGCGTGCGGAGCAGCGAATCGATCACGAGCACCCTTTCCTCAACCGGTAGGGAAGCAGTCTCAGTAATCAATTCTTTCGTGCTCATGTGGGGAGAATAGACTCACGACATAGTTGAGTCAACGTCTGGGCTAGGACAAGTCTCGGAACGCCCAGCGTAGCGGCGGGGGGAGTTCGTCGGTTGTGAATTCGATGTGGATGACACGGCGGTGTCGGGTTGAATTGGCTTTGGCGGAGGAGTGAAGGGTGAGAGGTCTCATTAGCACCACGCCGCCGCGCGGCACCAGGCAAGTCACCGGCTTGCAGCGGTTGACAAGATCTTGGATGGCTCCCGATTCCAAGTAGCCGAGCTTGTGGGAGCCGGGGATTACTTGGAGAGGGCCATTGGAATCGTCACAGTCGTCGAGGTGAATGCGAACTGCCAGCATGCGTTCGATGATCGACAACGGCGGCTGGACGTGGGGGATACCGGCCTTCGTCGACCAGAGTGTGAATCCGTGGCTCTCGTGTTTTTCAGTCACTGAAATTACCCGGTCTTGGTGCCAGTTGACGGCCCAGTTGGCAGCCGGTGACTTGTCGAAAAACAGTCCGCGGACGGCGAAGGCCGACGATGTCACGATGGGATCGATGATGTCGCGGACGGCAGCAGCTTGTGTTAGCGCGCGAATCTCCGGGGACTCACTTAAGAGATTGCGGGCACCATAGACCTGGCTGCCTCGCCGAGCCGTACTCGCTTCGGAGAGTCGGGCAAGTGCGGCCTCAACCGGTGCCGATGCAGTTTCCACGAGAACATCAGGTACCACCGCGAATCCATCGGTCTCGACTTTGCTGGCCAGTTCGCTGGCGCTCACGATTTTTACACGCTCGGCTTCTCGGATTCGGCCATGCGTCGCTGGTCGTCCATGTGGCGATTTAAGGCGTTCAAGTAGGCGAGGGCGCTGGCTTCGATGATGTCGGTGGCGGCGGCTTTGCCGGTGACGATTTTGCCGTTCTCGAATTGGGCGCGGACGCTGACTTCGCCGATGGCGTCTTTGCCGCGGGTGACGCTGGCGACGGAGTAGTCGACGAGGTTGCCTTTGAGGCCGGTGATGCGGTCGATGGTCTTGAGCGTGGCATCGATGGGGCCGTCGCCGGTGCCAGCATCGCTGACGGGTTCCTGTTTGCTGGCGTGGACGAGCCGGAGGCTGGCGGTGGGGATGGCGCCGGTCATGACGCTGAGGTAATCGAGCTTCCAGACCTGCGGGACCTCGGTGAACTGGCCTTCGACGATGGCGCGGACGTCTTCGTCGTAAACGTGCTTCTTTTTGTCGGCCAAGGTCTTGATGGCTTCGGTGATTTTGCGGATTTCCTCGTCGCTGAGTTTGTAGCCCATTTCCTCGAGTTTCTTGCGAACGGCGTGGTTGCCCATGTGTTTGCCCCACGTGAGTTCGCTCGTGCGGCCGACGTCTTCGGCGCGCATGATTTCGTAATTCGCGCGGTTCTTGAGCATGCCGTGCTGGTGGATGCCGGACTCGTGCGCGAACGCGTTGTCGCCGACGATGGCTTTATTGCGTTGGACGACCATGCCGGTCATGTGTGAGACCAAGCGGCTGGCGGGGTAGAGCTGCCGGGTATCAATGCCGGTGGTCACGCCGCCGAAAATCTCGGGGCGCATCTTCATCGCCATGACGACTTCTTCGAGGGAAGTGTTACCGGCGCGTTCGCCGAGGCCGTTGATGGTGCATTCGATCTGACGGGCACCGGCTTGTACGGCGGCCAAGGAGTTGGCGACGGCGAGGCCGAGGTCATCGTGGCAATGCACGGAGAAAATCACGCCGGGGCCTTTGACGCGGGCGACGAGATAGGCAATCAACTCGCCGTATTCGCCGGGAATCGCGTAGCCGACGGTGTCCGGGATGTTCAACGTTGTGGCGCCGGCTTCGACGACAGCTGAGTAGAGTTCGACGAGGTAGTCCCGGTCTGAACGCGTGGTGTCTTGGGCGGAATACTCCACGTCGTTCGTGAACTTTCGCGCGATCTTCACCGCGTTTACGGAACGCTTGATGTTTTCCTCGCGTGAGATGTTGAGCATCGTCTGCAAATGGATATCGCTGCCGGAACTGAATGTGTGGATGCGCTTCTTGGCGGCGGGGGCGATGGCTTCACCGGCCCGCACGATGTCCTTCTCCGTCGTGCGCGCGAGGGCGGCAATGCACGGACCTTGAATCTCGGTGGCGATGGCGTGGACGGCCTCGAAGTCGCCGTCGCTGGCGATGGGGAAACCGGCCTCGATGATGTCCACCTTGAGGCGGGCAAGCTGGCGGGCGACCTCCAACTTTTCGCGGGTGTTCATGGAGGCGCCCGGGCACTGCTCGCCGTCGCGGAGCGTCGTGTCGAAGATCAAGACTTGGTCACTCATGTTTTCCTTTCGCGTCACCGCCGACAATGAATCGTAAAATGCAAAAACCCACTGTCGCACGGCGACAGTGGGTTAGGTAATTCCAGTTGAAGCAGCCTCAACCCACCGTCTGCCGCGTAAGCAGCAGCGCCAGCAAAGCCAGTAGGTTCAGGTTGCGATTCATTGCGTGAGATAGATAGCAGCCTGTAGGCCGGGCGTCAACAGCCGATTCCCAGATGGCTTGCCGGCAGGCGATGTGGTAAAAAAACGGGTGGAGGCTGACTATGAAATGGACAATTCTTGGTTTGGCGTTGCTTGTGGTTGGTTTGGGTTGCGGCAAGAAACCCGAGCCGGTGGCGGAGGCTGAGCACACGGAAGCGGAGGAAGTGCCGGCGGCGGAGCAGCCCTATGTGGATGCGGCGCGACCGTTCGCGGAGGCGATTGCGGCGCGCCAATACGACCGGGCCTATGAATTTCTGTCGAGCCACGCCCGGGCGCGGATGTCATTAAACCAGTTCAAGCCGGAGGAGGACGAGGCGGCTTACAAGCGCAACGA
>OMJI01000293.1 GCA_900299315.1 Verrucomicrobiota bacterium
CGTGTGCGTCTCGCCGGTGGCGATGACGAAATCATCAGGCTGCTCCTGCTGGAGCATCAACCACATCGCCTCGACGTATTCCTTCGCGTAACCCCAGTCGCGTTTCGCGTCGAGGTTGCCGAGGTAAAGTTTGTCCTGCAGCCCGGCCTTGATGTGGGCGACGGCGCGCGTGATTTTGCGGGTGACAAATGTCTCGCCGCGCCGGGGGGATTCGTGATTGAAGAGGATGCCGTTCGTCGCGAAAAGATTGTAGCTCTCCCGATAGTTCACCGTCGCCCAGAACGCGAACACCTTCGCCACGCCGTACGGGCTGCGCGGGTGGAACGGGGTGGTTTCGCGCTGGGGAATCTCGTGGACCTTGCCGTACATCTCGCTCGACGAGGCTTGGTAGAACCGGGTCTTAACGCCGGTTTCGCGGATGGCTTCGAGGATGCGGATGGTGCCGACGCCGGTGGTGTCGGCCGTGTATTCCGGGATGTCGAAGCTGACGCGGACGTGGCTTTGCGCGGCGAGATGGTAGATCTCGTCCGGCTTCAAATCATAGAGCAGCTTCACCAAGTTCACCGAATCCGACAGGTCGCCGTAATGTAGGAAAAGGCGGGTGCCCCGGATGTGCGGGTCCTGGTAGAGGTGGTCGATGCGCCCCGTGTTGAAGGTGCTGGCGCGGCGGATGATGCCGTGGACCTCGTAGCCTTTGTCCAAGAGCAATTCCGCCAAGTACGAACCATCTTGTCCGGTGATACCGGTGATCAATGCGCGTTTCATGACATTATTGTAAGCGCGGCGCAGTATCGCCGAGCGTGGGAATTGTCACAAGCCCGTTGTATGCCAGCGCTCAGTACGCGATGGCGGCAACAACGCGGTCGAGGGCTTGCCGGGCGGAGACGCGTTTGTCGCTCAGGAACAGCACCGGCGTCGAGCCGAGCGTCGTGGACGCGGTGGGATTGCCGAGCAGATCCATCTGCGTCATGCCGGTGCTTGCGAGCGGGTACGAGTAGCCGGTGGCGGTCCAGGCGAACACGATCGAGGTCCGGTCGGGTCGCTTGAATGCGTAGACGAAGACCTTGTCGGAGATATTCCGGTAGGCGAACAACTTGGCTCCCACGAGCCAATCATAGTCCGGGTGCATGATGAAGATCGGCAGCTTGCCGGTCGCGTTCGCCCGCCCGTCCGAAACCGTGATCGTCGGCATGAACACGCCGATCTGGCCGGCATTGGGAGTCCAGCTCAAGGCTCCGTTCGCCGCCAGCGAAGCGCCGGCCGGTAAGTCCGCCGAGCTGAACGTCAACGCATCCCCATCCGGGTCTGTCGCGGTGATTGTCGAGCTCAGCGCGAACGTGGCCGCTCCGTTCAGCGAATCCGGCAGCGCCAACGCTGGGGGCGAATTGGTCGTTGCGGTCGCGGTGACGGTGATGGCGACGTTGCCCGAGGAGGTCAATTGCCCGTCGGATGCCGTGAACGTCACGGAGACACTCCCGGCCTGCGAATCGATCGGCGTCCATGTGAACTGGCGTGTTCCGGTATCAAACGTCGCGCCGCTCGGCAGGCCGGTCGCCCCGAACGTCAGCGGGTCACCATCGGGATCGGTGGCGCTGACGGAGAACGTCAGCGGCTGGCCGGCGACGACGGTTTGCGGGCCGGGCACGGTCATGACCGGGGCGCGGTTCACATGGGCCACAGTGATCGTCACCACTTCGCTGGCGGTGAGGCTGCCGTCCGACACCGTGAAAGAGACGTTGTAGGTGCTGGCCTGCGTGAAGGTTGGTGTCCACGTGAACGTTCGCGTGCCGCTGTCGAAGCTCGCGCCAGTCGGCAGGCCGGTAGCCGAGAACGTGATCGCGTCACCGTCTGGATCACTGCCACTGATTGTGAAGCTGAGAGTCTGGTTTTCGCTGACCGACTTGGCGCCGATGGCGTTGAGGACGGGCGGGCGATTGACGTTGTTGACCGTGATCGTGATCGTCTCGCTGGCGGTGAGACTCCCGTCAGAGACCGTGAAGGTCACGTTGTAGCTGCCGGCTTGTGAGTAGGACGGCGTCCAACTGAACGCGCCCGACGTGCCGTTGAAAGTCGACCCGGCAGGCAAGCCGGTGGCGGAGTAGGTGAGCGGATTGCCGTCGGGATCGCTGCCCGAAACCGTGAAGTCGAGCGCGACGTTTTCATTCACCGACTTGCTGCCAATCGCGTTGAGGACGGGCGGTCGGTTGACGTTGCCGACCGTGATCGTGATCGTCTCGCTCGTCGAGAGACTGCCATCCGAAACCGTGAAGGTGACGGAGTAGTTGCCCGCCTGCGCCGAGGAAGGCGTCCACGAGAACTGCCGGGTGCTGGCGTTGAATGTCGCGCCGCTGGGCAGCCCGCTCGCGGAGTACGTGAGCGCGTCGCCATCTGGGTCGCTACCGGAAATCGTGAAGCTCAGCGTAGAATTTGAATTCACTGACTTATTACCGATTGCCGTCAGAGTCGGTGCTCGGTTTACGTTGTTGACAGTGATGGTGATGGTCGTGCTCGCCGTCAGGCTGCCGTCTGAAACTGTGAGCGTGACATTGTAGCTACCGGCTTGTGAGTAGGATGGCGTCCAACTGAAAGCGCCGGTGGTGGAGTTGAGCGTTGCCCCGGTCGGCAAGCCAGTCGCGGAGTAGGTGACGGTGTCGCCGTCGGGATCGCTGCCTGAAACCGTGAAGTTGAGCGCGACGTTTTCGTTCACGGACTTGTTGCCCGGCGAAGTAATCGACGGCGCCCGGTTCACGTTACTGACGGTGATGGTGATCGTGGCGCTGGCAGTCAGACTGCCGTCGGAGACGGTGAATGTGACGTTGTAAGTACCGGCCTGTGAATACGACGGCGTCCAGCTAAACGCGCCGGTGGTGGAGTTGAGCGTGGCGCCGGTCGGCAGACCAGTCGCGGAGTAGGTGATGGCATCGCC
>OMJI01000294.1 GCA_900299315.1 Verrucomicrobiota bacterium
CACCGCGTCGACATTGGTGGCCTTGGAATCGTTGATGTACGTCACCCCATTGATCACCGCCACGATTTCACAACGGTGGGGTTGCGGGCAGTACGCCATGATCGCCTCGCGCATCTGCCGGACCGGCAAACCGAGCGCCAGCCCGGTCGCCAGCACGGCCATGATGTTCTCGGCGTTGTGCGCCCCCCGCAAATTCGTCTCACTCAATTTCAAAACGATGCCCTGGCACTCGGGCAACCGGCACCAGATCGTGTCGCCGTCCACCCAATCGAGCCAGAAATCTGCCTCGCGGTTGTACGCGCTGAACGTGATCAGCCGCGACGGCAGCGGGAAACCCATCGTCCGCAACTGCGCCAGCGCCTCGGCGCTGACCACCGCGGTGTCCTCCGCTGTCTGGTTCAGGAACACGCGCGCCTTCGCCGCCGCGTAATCCTCCAGCGCCGCGTACCGGTCCATGTGATCGGGCGTGATGTTCAACAACACCGCCACGCTTGGCCGGAAGTGTTCGATCTTCTCCAACTGGAACGAGCTCACTTCGAGCACCGCCGCGTCAAGGCCGGCACTGTCCGGCACGGCCTCGGAAAACGCGTACCCATTGTTGCCGGCGGCCACCGTGCGCTTGCCGCAACCCTCGATCACCTGCGCCATCAACTCGGTGGTCGTCGTCTTCCCGTTCGTGCCGGTAATCGCCACGATAGGACAAATGCAATGCCGGTACGCCAGCTCTAGCTCGCTCAACACCGGCGTCTTCCGCCCCAGCGCGCGGACGACCGGCCGCTCGGGCGCAATGCCGGGACTGAGCACGGCGAGGTCAAACCGCGCCGCCAGATCAAACTGATTGCCGAGCTCCACGCGCACGCCGAGCTCGCGGAGCCGGTTGGCCCGCTCCAGCAACTCACCGCCATCGTTCTCGTCGCGCACCACGACGCGCGCCCCGTCCCGTTGCAGCAACGAAGCCGCCGCCATTCCGCTCCGGCCGAGTCCCAGCACCACGACGTCCTTGTCTCTCAATTCCAGTGCCTGCATGTTCACCTCAGTTTCAGCGTCGCCAATCCCAGCAACGCAAAAATTACCGACAACACCCAAAACCGCTGCGTGACCTTCGTCTCCGCCCAGCCGCCCAACTCGAAGTGATGATGGATCGGCGTCATCCGGAAAATCCGTTTGCCGCGCAGCTTGAAGCTCGCGACTTGCAGGATCACGCTCACCGCTTCCATCACGAAAATGCCGCCCACGATGACCAGCACCAGTTCCTGCTTGATCATCACCGCAATCGCGCCAATCAACCCGCCGAGCGCCAGCGACCCGGTATCCCCCATGAACACCTGCGCCGGGTGGCAGTTGAACCAGAGGAACCCCAGGCTCGCGCCAATCAACGCCGCGCACACCACCGTCAACTCACTCGCCCCCGGCACGAACGGCACGCCGAGATAGCCGGCCGTCTTGAAGTTCCCGGCTACGAAACACATCACCGCGTACGCCACTGCCACCGTCAACGTGCAGCCGGTGGCCAAGCCATCCAGCCCGTCCGTCAGGTTCACCGCGTTCGACGCGCCGACCACCACCAGCACGATGAACGGCAACGCCCACCAGCCCATGTCGGCAATCAGCGGCGCCTTCACGAACGGCACCAAGAGTTGCCGGGTGATCGGCCCCAGATGCGGATCAAGCAGCAACGTCGCGCCAACAAACAACCCCAGCCCGATTTGAAAGAGCAACTTCGTGAGCGCCGACATCCCGTCCGACTTTTGCTGCCGGACCTTCGCCAAGTCGTCGAGAAACCCGACGCCGCCGAGCCAGACCAGCGTCAGGATCGTCAGCATCACGAGCGGGTTGGACGGGCGCGCCCAGAGCAGCGTCGCATCCACCACCGCCAAAATGATCAACAACCCGCCCATCGTCGGGCAGGCTTTCTTGCCGTGGAGCTTCGCGAGTTCCCGGAGATCATCCTCGCCGCGGATCGGCTGTTGGAATTTCATCTCGGTGAGCTTCCGGATGAGCCACGGCCCGGCGAGGATGCAAATGAGCAAAGCGGTGATCGCAGCAAACACGGCGCGAAACGTCGTGTACTGAAACACCCGCAACGGAGAAAACAACTCCGTATACTCGCTCAGATAATAAAACACCCCACTAGCCTCCTTGTTACCTTCCTCCCACTCCTGCTCCCTACCGGCCGAGCACGAGAGGATTTACGCTTCCAACACCTTCTCCAGCCCCACTCTCCGACTTCCTTTCAACAACACAAAATCACCCTCCCGGACCAGGCCGCGCACGGCGTCCTTCGCCTCGGCGGCGTCTTGCAAAATCAATACCCGGTGGGTTTCCATCCCGGCTGCCAGCGCCGCCAGTGCGATCTGCTTGGCTTGGGGACCAACCGTCAGCAACATCGCCAAGTCGCTCCGCGCCGCTTGTTCGCCGACTTGCCGGTGGGCTTGCGCCGACCAGTCACCCAACTCCAGCATGTCGCCAAGAATCGCCACCTTGCGTCCCGGCCACGGCTGCTCCTGCATCATCCGCAACGCGGCCTGCATCGACGGCAGGTTGGCGTTGTAGCAGTCGTTGATGTACCGGACTCCGTCGCGCTCGATGACCTGCATCCGCATCTTGGGGAACTCGGCGTTCTCCAAGCCTTCCCGGATGTCGTCGAGGTCCATCCCGGCAAAGTACCCGACGGCCGCCGCCTGCAACGCGTTGTAGATCTGGTGCCGGCCCAATGTCTTCAGCCGCACCACGACATCCTCGCGTTTCTTGGCGATGTTGAGCCGGAACTTGAGGTCGCCGTTGATCCGGATATCGCTCGCCCGGATGTCGGCAAAATTATCAATGCCTACCGTGATGACCGTCGCCCGGGTCCGGCCGCGCAATTCTTGGCACCACTTGTCATCGGCGTTCAGCACCGCGAGCCCGTCCCCGTTGCGCGGCAACGCCTCGATGAGCGACGCCTTCTCGCGCATCACGCCGGCTTCGTCGCCGAGGAATTCCACGTGCGCGAGCCCGATGCAGGTGATCACGCCGATCTGCGGCTGGCACAGGCCGGTCAGCGTCCGAATCTCACCGGGATGGTTCGTCCCGAGCTCGAACACGCCGAAATCGTGCGACTCGTCTAGGCGGAGCAGATTGAGCGGCAAGCCGATGTGGTTGTTCGTGTTCCCCTCGGTCTTGAGCACTTGGAATCGCTCGCCCAGCACGGCGGCGATGAGGTCCTTGGTGGTCGTCTTGCCGCTGGAGCCGGTCACTCCAATGACGCGCGTGGTCGGGGGCAAGAGACGGCGGTAGTTGGTTGCGAGTTTGTGCAATGCGGTGAGGGTGTCCTGTACTTGGAGAAGCGCCAGGGCACTAGGCGAGTTCATTGCACGGGTAGGATCCGACACTACCGCCGCGCTTGCCCCCGATCGGGCTGCGTCTGTAACAAATTCATGACCGTCAAACCGCGGACCTTGCAACGCCACGAAACAGCTCCGCGGCGTCAGCGACCGCGTATCGGTGCTGATCCGCTCCACCGGCACATCCGGGCTGCCCCGGATGAGCTGGGCGTCGCAAAGTTCGGCCAGTTGACCCAAATTCATCGTGACCACCGTTTTCCAAATTCCGCGTAATACTCCTCCACCACCTGCCGGTCGTTGAACGGCACGACGGTGTCGGCAAATTCCTGATACGACTCGTGACCCTTGCCGGCCACGAGCACCGTGTCGCCCTCGCGCGCGATGTCGAGCGCGCGCTCGATGGCTTCCCGGCGTTCCTCGATCACCATGAAATTCTTCTTCGCCGCAGCCGGGAACCCTTCCTGCACCTGCTGGAGGATGGTCCGGGGTTCTTCGCGGCGCGGGTTGTCGCTTGTGATGACGGAGAAGTCCGCCAACTCGCATGCCGCCGCGCCCATCGGCTGGCGCTTGCCGCGATCCCGGTCGCCACCGCAGCCGAACACCACAATCAACCGGCCGCGCGTCAGCTCGCCGACGGTGAGCAGCACGTTGCGCAACGCTTCCGGCGTGTGGGCATAATCGACGTACACATCCACCGGGTCGCTGACCGGCACGCGTTCCATCCGCCCCGGCACGGCGCGCATCGTGCCGAGCCCGGTAGCGATTGCCTCGACAGGGATTTCCATCGCAAGCGCCGCGCCGATGGCGACGAGCGCGTTATGCACGTTGTACCGGCCGAGCAACGGTAGCCGGACATCGAAGCGACCCCGCGGCGTCTGGGCGGTGAAGTTCGTACCCTCCCGCGTGACTTGGACGTCCCGGGCGCAGATGGCTGCCAATTCTGAGACACCGCACGTGAGCACGGTGTTTTCCCCACCCAGATTCTGAGCCAATCTGCGCCCGTACGGATCGTCCACATTCACGACCGCCACCCCGTCCTTCTCGTACCGGCCGAGGTGCCGGAACAACTGCGACTTTGCCGCGAAATAATTCTCCATCGTCGCGTGATAATCCAAATGGTCCTGCGACAGGTTCGTGAAGACCGCGACGTCGAAATCCACCTCATCCACCCGGTGCTGGTCGAGCGCGTGGGAGCTGACTTCCATCGACACGCCGCCGCAACCGGCCTGCAGCATCTGCCGCATCATCTCCTGGATCTCGACCGACTCCGGTGTCGTCCGCGATGCCGGGATGATTCGCTCGCCGATCTCGTACTGCACCGTGCCCATCAAGCCGGTCATCGTCCCGGCCGCTTCCATGATCGACTTCACCATGAACGCCGTCGTCGTCTTCCCGTTCGTGCCGGTGACACCGACCACCTTGAGCCGGTGGGACGGATGCTCGTAGAAACTAGCCGCCGCGCGCGCCAGCGTCTGCCGGGCATCCCGGACGCGGATTCGCGTCGCCCGCGGGCTGAGTCCACTGTCCTGCTCCAACACCACCGCCGCGGCGCCGCGGTCAATCGCCGCGTCGACAAACCGGTGGCCATCGGTCCGCTCGCCGCGCATCGCGACGAACAGGTGCCCGGGCATCACGCGCCGCGAGTCGTACGCGATGCCGGTAATTTCCCGGTCGAGCGAGCCTTCGACCGCCAACGGGTTCACGTCCTTGACCAATTCTGAAAGTTTCATGACAAGTTTCCTGACTCGGCTTCAATTTGCTGCGGGGGAATGCCCAGATAGGGCGCCACTTTTTCCGCGACACCACGAAATACCGGACCCGACACGGTGCCGCCGTAGTAGCCGCCGCCCGCCGGGTCGTCCAACGTCACCAAAATGGAAATTTGCGGATCGCTCGCCGGGAAGTAGCCGATGAACGACGAGTAGTATTTGCGGACGTACTGGCCGTTTTCGATCTTCTGTGCGGTGCCGGTCTTGCCGGCCACGTCGTACCCTTTCACCGCCGCTTTCGGCGCGGTGCCTTCCGGGGTCACGACCTTGCGGAGCGCCGAGGTCATCAAGATGCTCGCGCGCGGCGAGATGACCTGCCGGATCAACTGCGGCTGATATTGCATGACCGGCTTGCCGTCTTCGTCCGTGACGCTCTTCACGAGCATCGGTCGCATCAACCGGCCGCCGTTGGCCACCGTGTTCAGCGCCATCAACATCTGGAGCGGTGTCACCGCGATCTCGTGACCCATCGGGATGCGGGTGATGGAAAGTTTCGTCCATTGCGCCAGCGGGTGCGCGATGCCGGACACCTCGCCGGCCAACGCGATGCCGGTCCGCTGGCCAAACCCGAACGCCCGGATGTAATCGTACACGCGCGACGGCCCCATCTTCAGCGCCACTTTCGCCGCGCCGATGTTGCTGGAGTGGTAGAGGATTTCCTCCACGCTCAACACGCCGTACGGATGCGCATCGTGCAACGCGCGCCCGGCATAGATAAATGCACCGTTCTCGCAATCAAACCGATCCGGCAAGCTCACCGTGCCGTCCGTCAATGCGCCCGCGATGATCGCGACCTTGAACGTCGAGCCCGGCTCCGCCACGTCGCTGATGCAACGGTTGCGGCGCGCGTCGGCGGGCGCGCTGCCGGGATCAGTCAGGTCAAACGTCGGACGGCTGCTCATCGCCAAAATCTCACCGGTCTTCGGCCGGGAGACGATGATCATCGCGGCGGCGGGGTGATGCTGTTGCATCGCTTTGTCGAGTTCGGTCTCGGCGATGTGCTGGATGACTTGGTCGATTGTCAGCGTGACGTTCAAACCATCGCGCGGACCGATGGCTTCGTTGCGGAGGGCCCGGATTTCGCGGCCTTTCCGGTCGCGCTCGACCAGTTCGTAGCCCGACCGGCCGTTCAGGTAAGTGTCCATCACCGCTTCCAATCCCTGCACGCCGCGATGCTGGCCGTCCACAAACCCGATGACGTGACTGGCCAGTTCGCCATTCGGATACGACCGGGTGTACTGGTCCTCGTAGCAAATGCCTTTCAGCTTAAGCGCCTTGATTTGCTGGACGGTGTCGAGATCGACTTTCTGCTTCAGACGCACATACCGGCCCGGACGGCTCAACTTTTCCGTCAAATCGGCTTCGCCCATCTGGAGCAGGGGCGCGAGTTGCCGGGCCATCTGCGCCGCGACCGGCTGGGTCAAGCTCGGATCAGCCGCGATGATGTTCACCGACTGGCTGTTGGCGAGCAGGTTGCCGTTGCAATCGAGAATCGCGCCGCGCCGTCCCTGCCGGTGCAACACTTGCCCGTGAATCTGGGCGACTTCCTCCCGGAGTTCGGTCGACTCCAACACCTGCAATTGGACGAGCCGGAACCCGAGCGCCGAGAAAGCCGCCGCCAGCAATCCCACCACCACGAAGGCGCGTCTGGTTTGGGCGGCGACTGTCATTGCCGCACCACCAAGTTGCGCTGTGCTTCCGTCCGCCGGGAGGCCATGAACTGCGCTTCCCAAGCCGCAGTCGGTTCCCACAGCCGGATGGTCTGTCCCTCGCGGGCCGCGGTCAGGCCAAGGTTGTAGGCCTGATTGCGCCCTTCGAGGTAGCCCGGTGATTTCAGCTGCGCGAGTTGCGCCGCGAGCATGGCATTGCGTTTCTCGAGCGCAGCCAACGCGGACTCACGCTTCTTGATCTCGTCGCCAAGCCGGTAGATCTGGTTCTTGTTCCAGACATAGCCGAGGCCGATGAAGCCGACGTAGAGACACGCCAAGAGCGCCTTGGCCACCATGCCGAGCTGCAGAGACTCGCGTTTGCGATTACGGTTCCACATACTTCCAAAATCTCCCGGGGCTGGCTCCTTGGTTCCAGCCCCAGGCGGGGTTCCCCACCCCCAACCAATTATTTCAATTCCTCAAACCTTCTGGGCCACGCGCAACTTCGCACTGCGCGACCGGGGATTGGCCGCCACTTCCTCGTCGGAGGCCATGACCGGCTTCTTGGTCACGACTTCCAGCACCCCGGCTGCTTGCTGCTCCAAAAAGAAACGCTTCACGATCCGGTCTTCCAGGGAATGAAACGAGATCACCGCCACCCGGCCACCACTGCGCAACACCCGGACGGCCGCCACCAGTCCGCGCTTCAAGTTCCCCAATTCATCATTCACCGCGATCCGCAACGCCTGAAACACGCGCGTTGCCGGATGAATCTTGCCTCGCCGCGGCCCACACAGCCGCGCCAAGTCCCCGGTGGTTTCCAACGGCTCGCCGCGCTCGCGCGCCCGCACAATCGCCCGGGCAATGCCACGCGCCCGCCGTTCTTCGCCGTAGTGAAAGAAGATGTCCGCCAACTCGCTCTCGCTCGCGGTGCGCACCAAGTCCCGCGCACTGGTCACGAGCTGCCGACTCATCCGCATGTCCAACAGACCTTCCCGCACCACACTGAAGCCGCGGGACGGTTCATCGAACTGGTGCGAACTCACGCCCAGGTCGAACATCACCCCATCCACCGTTGTGATTCCCAACGCCATCAAGACTGCCTCCAACTCCGCAAAATTCTTCCCCACCAACTGCACCCGATCCCCAAACTCACCCAACCGCTCCCTCGCGCTGGCCAGCGCGTCTTCATCCCAGTCCAGACCGACCAGCCGTCCATCCGGGCTGCAGGCGCGCAAAATCTCCGCTGCGTGCCCGCCGCCTCCCAGGGTGCCATCGACATAGAGCCCCCCGGCGCGCGGCTGTAACGTCGTGATTACCTCCTTGAGCAGTACCGGTACGTGGTACGGCATCGTGCCATCCACGCCCTACCGGCCACTCAACATCCGCCCCACCAACTGACCAAATCCTGTCCGCGACCACGACCCCCGGCCGCGCGCCTCGGCGCGCTTCACATTGCTGACCGGGTAATTGACCGACTCATCGATCACATCCGTGGTCATCTCCGGTAACGGTCCAATGTCCGCAATCACCGTAACCGCACATTTTGGAGTCGCATTGCGCGTCGCCACCGTGGTGACCGGCATTGCCGCCCGATCCAACTTCGGGAACGGGTTCATCCGCGGCAGCCGGAAATCCCGCGGTCCGGCATCTGCACTGCGCAGGTTGCGGTTCAAACTCAGAAATCCGGTTAATCCACTCATCTTCTCCACCTCACAATCCCA
Source organism: Verrucomicrobiota bacterium (assembly GCA_900299315.1). Taxonomy (GTDB): domain Bacteria; phylum Verrucomicrobiota; class Verrucomicrobiia; order Palsa-1439; family Palsa-1439; genus OMJI01. Next base: position 8,466 of record OMJI01000294.1, read on the forward strand.
ACTGCTTCGCCGCCTCGGCGAAGTTCGCCTGCGAGTTGCGCTCCACTTCCGCAAGCCGCGCCGGCGACCAAATTTCAAATCTTGTGAGCACACCGACGAGAACCGCCTCGCCGTTATCAATCCCGGCATGGCGCAGCAACTCTTCCGTGAGTGCGATGCGCCCCTGCGAATCGCATGGGCTGGCGTGCGCCTTCGAGGAAATCAAACGCAACACATCGCGCCGTTCGTACTCGCCAATCGAAATGTCGTCCGCCCGCTCCAGCATCTTCTCCATCGCCGACTCGGGCAACACCACGAGACAGTTCTTGGGATCGGGTAGTACGAAAAATTCACTCGCGCCACTCGCCGCCGCTCGCCACTTCGCCGGGATTGCCACACGCTTCTTTTCATCAACCGAATGACGAAACGTGCCGACAAAAACCGTTCGTTTCAGTGCCTTCACCATGGAACTGTGGATCCTCCTTGAAATCCACTATTCCCCACAACGCCCCACGTTGTGCCACACGCGACGAGACGTGTCAACAACTCATTAAACTTTTTTTGAAAAATTTTTCCTACGGAAGGTCTTTATTTCAAGGGACGTACAAAAATGTCAACGCGCGCCACACCCGATCCCGCCAGTAGCGCTCGTTGTGTTCCGCCCCTTTTTCTTCGTGGTGCAGAAGATTCTG
>OMJI01000295.1 GCA_900299315.1 Verrucomicrobiota bacterium
ATCTCGTCCAGCTTCTCGCCAACACCGGCAAACTTGATGGGCTTGCCGGTCACCGCCTGCATTGAGAGCGCCGCACCGCCGCGGGCATCACCATCGAGCTTGGTCAGCACAATGCCGGTCAGCCCCAGCGCCTTGTCGAAATGTTCGGCGATATTGACTGCTTCCTGGCCGGTGGCCGCATCCGCGACGAGCAGGATCTCGGTAGGCTTGATCAGGTCGCGCAGCCGGACGAGTTCCTGCACCAACTCCTCGTCGATGTGCAGCCGACCGGCGGTGTCGAAGATTAACAAGTCACACCCTTGCGCCCGAGCAAAGTCCAGCGCTCGCTTGGCAATCGCCGTGACGTCCTTCTCGCCGCGCGCCGAGAATACCGGGATGCCGAGCTGCTTGCCGAGTGTCTCCAACTGGTCAATCGCCGCAGGCCGGTAAACATCACAAGCCACCAACATCGGTTTGCGGCCCTGCTTCGTCAGGAGCTTGGCGATCTTGCCGCAGGTCGTCGTCTTACCGGCACCGTGCAACCCGCACATCATCCAGTTGCCGGGTGTAGTGGCCGCCGTCCCAGTGGTAGCCCCGCCCATCAGCGCCACGAGTTCATCATGAACGATTTTGACGATCTGCTGCCCGGGGGTGACGCTGTTGAGGACTTCCTGTCCCAACGCCTTCTGCTTGGTGCGCTCGATGAAATCCTTGGCGACCTTGTAATTGACGTCGGCTTCGAGCAACGCCAGACGCACCTCACGCAGCGCATCGGCTACGTTCTTATCGGTCAACTTCCCGTAGCCGCGCAAATTGCGCAGGACACCCTGCAACTTATCTGAAAGTGTATTGAACACGCCGGGAGGAGTATCGGCGAGCCCGAGGGGAGTGCAAGCGAATAGTAGGCCGTCAGGCTACTTGGTCTCGGCGTCCATCTGCTTGAGCGCCTTTTCGCCTGGATTGACGGCGTCGTGCTTTGCGGCGGCCTTCTGCTGCACTTGTTCCATGTACTTATACGCCCCGTAACCTATGGCGGCGATGATGGCAATCACGAGGAGTTTCTTCATTCGGCGACCCTTTCAATCTTCGCGCCGAGCGCGCGCAACTTTTGGTCGAGTTTTTCGTAACCGCGGTCGACGTGGTAGATGCGGTTCACTTCAGTTTCGCCTTCCGCGCCCAGCCCGGCAATCACCAAGCCCGCACTCGCGCGCAAGTCGCTGGCCATGACCGGGGCGCCGCTCAAGCCGCGCACGCCTTTCACGATCGCGCTGCTGCCTTCGAGCGAGACGTCGGCGCCGAGCCGCGCCATCTCGCTGATGTGCATGAAACGATTGGGAAAAACTTTTTCCGTGATGACACTGATGCCGGGAGTCACCGTCATCAAGGCGCTCATTTGCGCCTGCATGTCCGTCGGAAAACCGGGGTAGGGCATCGTGATGACATCCACCGGCTTGAGCAGGCCGGTGGCTTGCACGCGGATCGAGCCGTTGTTGCGATGGACGGTCGCGCCTGCTTCTTCGAGCTTGTCGCGGACGGCGCAAAGATGTTCCGCCCGGGCGCCTTTGATCTCGATGTCGCCACCGGTCATCGCCGCTGCCGCCATGAACGTACCGGCTTCAATCCGGTCGGGAATGACGGTGTGCTCGGCGCCGTGCAGTTGCTCGACGCCCTCGATGACCAGCATGTGGCTGCCGGAGCCCTTGATCTTCGCGCCCATCTTGGTGAGGAAATCGCAAAGGTCTTCAATCTCCGGCTCACACGCCGCGCCTTCGAGGTAGGTGATGCCCTTCGCGAGCGTGGCGGCCATGATGATGTTGGCGGTGCCCAGCACCGTGGAACCAAACCGGCCGCCCATGAAAACATCTGTGCCGACCAATTCCGTGCACCGCGCGTGGACGTAACCATTCTGGACTTCCACCTCGGCACCGAGTCGCTTGAGACCCTTGATGTGTTGGTCGATGGGCCGGTCGCCGATGACGCAACCCCCGGGCAGCGAGACCTTGCAATTGTGCAGGCGGGCGAGCAACGGCCCGAGCAAGCAGACCGACGCCCGCATTTTTCGGACGAGGTCGTACGGGGCGACGCCGAGGGGGTGTTGGGCGTGAACTTCAACCACGCCGTCCGTCTTGTGATGCCGGACGTTCACGCTCAACCATTTCAGGATATCGCACATGAATTGGATATCGCTGAGGTTCGGCACACCCCGAATCGTGCAAGGTTCTGCCGTGAGCAACGTGGCGGCGATGATTGGGAGAGCGGAGTTCTTCGACCCGCTGATTTGAACGGTGCCGCGCAGGCGGTTTCCACCACTGACGATGAGCTTTTCCATACGACCTCCTTGTTTCATTCACGACCCCGCCGGATTCCCCAATCCGTCGGTTACTGCTTGGGCTGGGCGACAATCACGCGCTCATGCCCCTGTAAATCTTTCACGACTTCTACGATGACGAACTTGTTTGCTTCCAAAATTTCAACCACGGCAGCCCGCTGTCCGGCGCCCATTTCCAGCGCCAGGAAGCCGGTCGGAGATAAGACTCGCCCGGCAGTCGTGGCCAGGCGGCGGATAATTTCGAGCCCATCCTCACCCGCTGTTAACGCAAGCGCGGGCTCAAAATCTCTTACCTCCTTGGGCAGCTTCGCCCAGTCCCCACTGGCGATGTACGGTGGATTCGAAACGACCGCATCCACCTTCGTGCTGCTGGGAAGAGGAGATAACAAATCACCTTCGAAAAAGCGAACGTTTTTTTCTACACCGTTGCGTTCAGCGTTGGCCCGCGCGACCGCCAGCGCCTCCGCGCTCGCGTCCGTGGCAAAAATCTCCGCCGCCGGTAGCTTCTTTGCGAGCGTCACCGCAATGCAACCGCTACCGGTACAAACGTCCACGATCGACTTCGGGTCGCGCGCGATCACGGCTTCCACAAGGTGCTCTGTCTCCGGTCGCGGAATCAAAACCCGGCGGTCCACTGCGAACTTCAACCCGTGAAACTCTGCTTCCCCGGTGATGTACTGCACCGGCTCGCCATCCGCCCGCCGCCTCACCATCTCCCGCAACTTCGCAAGCGTCGGTTCATCCAGCACGCGCTCGAATTCCAGATACAACTGCAGCCGCTTCTTCTGCAACACATGCGCCAGCAACAACTCGATCGTCAGCCGAGGACTCTCCACCCCGCGCTTCTCAAAAAACGGCGTGGTCTTGTTGATGACTTCGAGGATCGTCACAGCGCCGAATTAAACCATAGAGACGTTGAGAGCACAGAGAAAAAGTTTGGGTGCCAATGAGACAGAACGACGAGGCTGAACCTGTTGTGGGTGGGAGCGACAGTCTTGCCCTTGGGGGGCATGCCCCCCAAGGGCAAAAACGCGGTCGAGATCGTCTCGTCCCTCGATTCGGTTTCGGCCTGTTCGCGGGTAGCTAGATCCGACCGCGTCCACTGTCGCGATACTCGAACAGTTGCTAGAGCGGTCGTGGTTCACGCCACCACCAGCTCGTATCACAAGGAGGAGTCTAACCATGTCAGCGTCGCTCGTCTATGTCGGAATGGATATCGCCAAAGCCACACTCGATCTGCATCTGCCGGCGCAACCCCAACCCCACGTGCGCCAGTTTGCCAACACGCCCCCCGGCCACCGCAGCCTCGTCGCGTGGCTGCAGCAACAGGGCCGGCTCCATGTCGTCGCCGAAGCCACCGGCGGCTATGAACGCGCCGTGGTCAGTGCGTTGCAAACCGCGGGAATCGCCGTGTCGGTGGTCAATGCGCGCCAAGTCCGCGACTTCGCCCGCGCGCAAGGTCGCCTCGCCAAGACCGATCGTCTTGATGCGGCGGTCCTGGCCGATTACGGCCGCTGTTTGCAGCCGGCGGCCCGCGCGGTGCCCAGTGCGGTACAACGCCAACTCGCCGAGTTGATTGTCCGGCGCCACCAGGTGCAAGCGGTGCGCGCCGCCGAACACAACCGGCTGGAACACACCACCCATCCCGCGTTGCGCCGCCAAATCCAACGGCATGTCGCGGCGCTGGAGCGGCAGTTGGAACAACTCGACGCTTGGCTGAGCGACTTAGTGCGCACCGAGGAACCGCTGGCGCAGAAAGTCGCGCGGCTGTGCCTGGTGGTGGGGGTGGGCCGCCTCACGGCTCTGGTGCTGTTGGCGACGATGCCAGAGTTGGGTAGTTTGAACCGGCGCCAAGCGGCGGCATTGGTGGGCGTGGCGCCGTTCAATCGGGACAGTGGACCGCGACGGGGACATCGGATCATCCGCGGCGGCCGGTCGGTGGCGCGGCGGGCATTGTACATGGCGGCGTTGGTGGCGGCCTTTACCAACCCACGGTTGAAGCTGTTCTATCAGCGTCTGGTCGCCGCCGGTAAAGCCCCTAAAGTGGCGCTGGTGGCCGTGATGCGCAAGCTCATCATCCTGCTCAACCATCTCCTCCAAGACCCATCCTTCCAACCCACATGAAAAGACAGTTGCTACCGCACACCGCTCGTGTGCACGTGCCGGAGGGACGCGCTTCGTCGCGTCCGCAGGGGAGGCAGCCACGACGGAGCGTGGCCCTCCACCCAACTGCATCGTGCCGTATAGGTTCTCCGGAGTTATTCATCGGCGGCGAGGAGAGCCCGACGGACGCTCCCCGCAGCCGACGGTGAATAACTCCGCCGGCGCACGGCGGACTGGTATTGCACGGCGACTGGCTGCATCGTGGTCAGCGGCTCCGAAACGAATGAATCGTTCCACTCGATTGACGAGCTTAAGCCAAGCTCTCGCCGGAGCCGCTGACCACGGTGCGGATACGCATCCTCAGGTGCCGCCTCACAGGGCTCGCACTATACGACCTGCGCCCCGCGCCCCGCAACCGCAACCTCAACCCCCAAACCCCTCATGAAAGATCAACCATCCGTTCACCCGCCCACGACAGAGTTTGCTGCCTTCATCGGCTGGGACTGGGGCGACAACACTCACGCCATCGCCCTGTACGAACCGGCGCGCGACACAACCGAGACGACCGAGTTGGTTCACTCGGCCGAGAACCTCCACGAATGGCTCGACCAACTCCACCAGCGTTTCGCAGGTCGGCCCGTCGCGCTGGCCATCGAAGGCACACGCGGCGCCATCTGGCCGGTGTTGTTGGCCCGCCCTTGGTTACGGTTGTTCGCCGTACACCCGGCCACCAGCGCGCGCTACCGCAGTGCGTTCCGTCCCTCGGGGGCCAAGGATGATCGACCCGATGCACGGGTGTTGCTCGATCTACTCTGTCGCCATCGCGACAAACTCACCCCGTTGGAGCAGGGCGATGCCGCCACCCGCCAGTTGGCGGGCCTTTGTGAAGCGCGCCGCGATTTGGTGGATCGCCGCACGCAACTGCTCAATCAACTCACCAGCCTGCTCAAGGGGTACTACCCCCAAGCCCTGGAACTGGTCGGCGAGAATCTCGCCAGCCCGCTGGCGTTGGACTTTCTCCAGCGCTGGCCCAATCTGGTTGCCCTGCAACGGACCCGGCCTGCCACCTTGAAAAGTTACTACTACCGCCACAATGTGCGCCGACCGGCAACCGTTCACGCCCGACTGGCGCGCATCGCGACCGCACGGGCGCTGACCGAGGACGACGCCATCGTGAGCGTGGCGGTGCGGCAGTTGCGAGTGCTGGTGGAACAATTGCGGGTGGTGGCCTGCCATGTGACCGAGTTTGATCAGGCGATTCGCGCGGTCTTTGTGGCCCATCCCGACGCGGCGCTGTTTCGCGATCTACCGGGAGCGGGGCCCGTGCTGGCGCCGCGGCTGTTGGTGGCCTTCGGCACCGCGCGCGCGCGTTATCCGGATCCGAGTTCCTTGCAGAAATACGCGGGCTTGGCACCGGTGCGCGAAAAAAGTGGCGGCGCACTTTGGACCCATTGGCGCTGGCAGGCACCGCGATTCCTGCG
>OMJI01000296.1 GCA_900299315.1 Verrucomicrobiota bacterium
AACGCGCATGTCAGCGTTGTCATCGTCGATGACCACCCGATGGTGCGCGAGCATCTGGCGTTGGCGTTGGAGGCGGAACCCCGGCTGCGCGTGGTTGGGTTTGCGGACAGCCGGACGACGGCGCTGGAAATCATCGAGCGGCTGCGACCGCATCTGGCCATCGTCGATCTCAGTTTACGCGAGTCGCATGGATTGGATTTGATCAAGGACGTGAGCCGGCTCCACCCCGACGTGCGGGTGCTGGTGCTATCGATGCACGAGGAAGCCGTGTATGCGCAGCGCTCGCTCGAGGCCGGGGCCCGTGGTTACATCACCAAGCAGGAGGCGACGGAGAAAATCCTAAGCGCCGTCCGCAAGGTCCTCGATGGTGAGGTTTATCTGAGTCCCGACATGGCACACGAACTTGCCGCCGGCATGAGCCATTCAAAGCGCGGCACCGGTAGCCCCGTTTCAGGCCTGTCCGACCGGGAACTGCAGGTGTTTGAGATGATTGGCCGCGGGCTGAGCATGGGACAGATCGCCGCACAGGTAAACCTCAGCCTGAAGACCGTGGAAACGTACCGGGACCGCCTGAAAACCAAACTCCAACTCCAGACACCGAACGACCTTCGGCAGGCGGCCATTCAATGGGTCAGCCGCGGTGATCTCAAGCCCCTTCGCAAACCGAAGGATTCTTGACGCACCGCCTGTCAGGGAAATCCCTGACATGAAAATCAGGGGTTCACCTGACAGACACCACACTTCCGGAGGCGTAGTGTCGCCCGACGAAAGAGGGGGATAATTGAATGAAACAAGATTCCGAAGATTCGCGTTTGATGTTCTGGCTAGGAGTGATTGCTCTGCCGCTCTTTTTCTTTGTCGTGATGTACCTGCTGAGCGAGCGAATGCCGCATCCATAACATCACATCGCCGCGTACCACCGGCCCACGTGCTTGAGGGTTTTGGGGAGGCGCGTGTGGCCGTTGTAGAGGTAGTTGCCGAGCATGCCGTAAAGGTCGTAATCCACAAACAGCGGCCGGTCGCCAAGCAGGTACGGGGAAGAGGCGAGCATCGCGTCGAGCGGTTCCAGCGCCGCCGCGAACTGCGCCGTGAGCTTGGCCCGGTCATGGGTCCAAGCTGTGACGCACCCTTTCCCGAACTTCCGTTCCTTCCAACGGATGGCGTTCACTCGGTCGACGAGCGGTAGCTTGGGGACGACGTAACTGTCGTTGATCTTGAAACCCAGACCCTCAATCTCGTTCTCAATGTAACGCGCGAGGATGGCTTGGATGCCTTCCTTGTCGGCGGGGAAGAGATGGAGCTTGTACTTCGCGTCGAGATACCGGGCCACTTCCTGGCCGAAATCGGTTTCATCCACCACCGCCCGGCCGTGGTCCAGCAAGCACGGTAACGTGGTGCCGCGACCCTTCGTGAGCCGAATGATCACGCTCCGGTCGCGATACGGCGAGACATTCCGGCTCCGGTAGGGAATCCGGTGATTCTGCAGGATCCGCCGGATGGAGATGCAAAACGGCGACCACGGGAACTCGATGAGTGTCAGCATCCGTTGAGAGTGTCGGCTGAGGGCTGCTTTTTCAAGCCGGTTGTTCATGGAGATGGACACTCACCGGCGCGCTGTCCAGTGCACCGAACATCGACTGACCACACCGGGTTTTCTCACCGGTGACCATCCTTTTCATCGGGAGGTGGTTACCGCCGTCGCCGTTTTCATGGCACACCGAGAGCTAAATAGGCCGGCACGCGGCGAATAGGGCGCCGCGCAATTTTGAGACGAGGTATGGGTATGAAAAGGGTAATCGGGTGCTTGTTCGTTTATGGCGGTTTGATGCTCAGCGCGGCGCACGCGCGAGTTTCGGAGGCGTACCTCCTCTCCTCATGGAAGGAGCCCGGCAACAACTCGACCGCGCCGTTCACCGTGGTGGGGACCGACGGGGTGCGCCTGACATTGAACACCGCCGGGTTGGCGGTGGGGCAGGTGGGAATCACCGATCCCGTCCTTGCCGGTGTCACCGCGCCGCTGACCTATTACTCCCACTCCGGCAGCATCGACGCCCGTGAATCCTTCGGTTCCATTGCCGACCGGGTTAACTCGGAAGTCGGACGGATGGACGACGTCGGTTTCCTTGGTGATGGCGTGATCGACGCGCCTCTGAACGTCGACTTTGGCCAAGGCGGTCGCGTGGTCTTCCAGCCCTTCACGCTACCGATCAGCACACTCGTCATCGGCGAAGATGCCGGGCTGGATTACTTCCGGCTCGAATACTCCACCACGCCGGACTTCCGCCGTCGGGAAATTCTCTTCAACGGTTTCAGCGCCGCCGTGCGTAACGCCATCTTGGCCCGCCCGGACTTTGGCCCGGACGACAGGGGTACCGACCTCGATCAGTTATACGTCTTCCGCTTCGACCAGGCGCTCGAGCCCGGCTACCTGCGCATCACGGAAATCGGCAATCTCAGCGGCTCGCGGCTCGAACTGGACTTTGTCGGCGCCGCCGGTAAGCCTAATTTTGTCATTCCTGAGCCGAACGCGTTTGTGCTTGCTGGAGCCGGTGTTCTTCTGACCGCACTCCTACTCCGACGCCGTTAGTGTGTGGCTGAACCGCGGAGCAAATCCACCGCGTGGGGAACTGCAGCGGCGACGTAATCGATGCACTCGACTGCACCCTTCGGGCTGCCGGGCAGGCAGATGATCAGCGACCGGTCCCGCGTGAATGCCGATGCCCGCGAAAGAATCGCATGGGGGAACCGTTCAAAACTTTTCGCCCGCATCACCTCGCCAAAGCCCGGTAACTCCTTGTGGGCAATCGCCCGGACGGCTTCGATGGTGACGTCGCGTTCCGCGATCCCGCTCCCGCCAGTGAGAAGCACCACATCACAGGAGCCGGTCAGGGCGATGACTTCGCGTTGGATGGACGGTACTTCATCCGGTACAACAGCCTGCCGGCTAACGGACCAGTTCTGCCGCTCGCAATACGTCCGCAACGCCGGGCCACTCTGGTCCTCGTATTCGCCCCGGGAAGCCCGGTCGCTGACAGTGATGATGCCGATGTTCATTCTTTGCGTTTGCTGATGAGCTTGACCGAGCCGATGACCATCCGCTTGTCCACCGCCTTGCACATGTCGTAAATCGTCAGTGCCGCGACACTCACCGCGGTCAGCGCCTCCATCTCCACGCCGGTCTGGGCTGCGATTTTTGCGGTGCCGGTGATGACAACCCGGTCGCGCTTCAACTCCAAGTCCACGTCCACATGCGTCAGCGCCAGCGGATGACACAACGGGATGAGTTCCCCGGTCCGCTTGGCCGCCTGGATGCCGGCAATCCGCGCGGTGTTCAACACGTCGCCCTTCGCCACCCGGCGGGCTTTGATCAAGCGCACGGTGGCTGGCTGGAGTTTAATTTCCCCGCGCGCAACCGCCGTCCGCATCTGTACCGGCTTCGCCGAGACATCCACCATGCGTGCCCGGCCGTGTTTGTCGACGTGTGAAAGTTTCTTCATGCGTTTGTAGTAGCGCGATTCATCGCGCGGTTGGACTCAGCGACGCGCTGAAGCGCGTCACTACGAACATTCATCCCCCGATCGCGATCATCTTGCGGCCCGGCACGTAGTTGTCGCGGAACTCGTGCTGCTCGGGTTTGTTGCGGATTGTTTCCGTAAAGACGCGCCGCAAATCAGCGTCGGTCTTGGTTGGGTCGCGGAGCACGCTTTTCAAATCGAATTCCATGTGCGAGCCGAGACATGGCCGGAGTTTGCCGTCGGCGGTGAGGCGCACTTTGTTGCAGTTGTCGCAGAAGTGCAGGTTCGTCATCGCGCCGATGAAGCCCAGATCGATAGGCAACCCGTTGGCGCGGTAATACAGCGCCGGGCCGTTGCCATGTTTCGCCGCGCTGGGGACAAGCTCGTATTTCGATTCGATGACCTGCCGGACGTGACCGATGGAAATGAAATTGTCGTCACTCAACACTTCGCTCGTGCTCACCGGCATGAGTTCGATGAACCGCAACGGCAACCGCTTGCCGGCCGCGAACTCGATGAGATCGAAAATCTCGTCATCATTCTTGCCCTTGATCATCACCGCGTTGAGTTTCACCTGCGGAAAGCCGGCAGCAATCGCGGCGTCAATCCCGGCCAAGCAATCACGCAGATTGCCGGTGCCGCTGATTTCCCGGTAGCGCTCAGCCTGGAGCGAGTCGAGCGAGATGTTGACCTTGCGCACGCCGGCTCGCCGCAGCGGTTCGGCCAAGGCCGGTAACAGCGTTGCGTTCGTGCTGAGCCCGATGTCGGTGACGCCGGGGAGACGGTTCAACTCGGCGATGAACTCCGGCAGGTTCTTCCTCACCAGCGGTTCGCCGCCGGTGATGCGAAACTTTGTCACGCCCAACTCCGTCGCGACCCGGGCGACGCGGAGGATTTCCTCGTAGGTCAGAATTTGACCGCGCGGCAACCATTCAATGGCGACGTCGTGCGGCAAGCAGTACAGGCACCGCTCGTTGCAGCGGTCCGTCACCGAGATGCGCATGTAAGTCACCAAATGCACGAAATCATCGTAGCACAAGGCGGCGCCGGTAGGCTATACCAACCCGCGCATGAAATGGTTCCTGACTTTGGCGCTAGTGCTCGCCGCCGGGTGTGTGGTTGATCCGTACTCGCAACTGGAGACCGCCACACCGACGCTTTCCGCGGCGCAGCAGGCTGATCTCGACAAGCGAGCGAAGCCGGCCAGTGAGTTTGGATTGGATCTCCGACCCAATACCGGTGGCGTCTCGTTCTCGGGTGCGATCAACCAAGTCGTGGCACCGCGCACGGTGACGTTGCCGCTCTTGAAAATCCCGACCGAGAAGGGCGAGCGTTACCGGCTGCCTGTCGTGGTGGGCAGCATCAACGGCAAGACGGGCGTTCGGATCATGCTCGACAGCGGCAGCAACGGTCACTTGCTCGGTTACTCCCTCGCGCGCAGTCTCGGCGTGCCTGCGCTGGCCGGCGTCCAACCGGTTCGCGGGATGGGGATCGGTGGAACAGTGGACAACCGGCTGGCGATGATTGCATCTCTTCAGTTCGGCGATCTCGAAATCCAGAAACAGTTCGCCTTGATCGGGCCAGACGCGCAGGCGTTGCAGATGACGCGGATGTTCTGGGGGAACGCCCACGTGATGATCGGCGGCGTCTCCGCGTGGCGTAACCTCTCGTACCTGAGTATCGACAATCTCAAGGGCACTGCGACGTTCAGCGCCTCTGAGCCGTACGTACCGGACCCGACGCTCAAGACTGTCGCCGCCGTCTCGCTGCGTTGGATGAACGACCTGCCGTGTGTCGAGGCGCAGATCGACGGCAAGGCCACCGGCCTCTGCGTCCTCGATACCGGGGGCGATTACGGCATGCTTGTCCCGCGGCGCCTGGCCGGTGGACTGGGTTACTGGCAGCCCGGTAAGGAGAAAATTGCCATGTCGCGCGGCGTCGCCGGGGCAGCGCTCGACGCGACGTATGACATCCGCGCCGTCCAGATCGGCCCGGCAGTCTTTACGCAAGTCCCCGCTCGCACGAACGTGGTCGGCCCCGAACCAGCCGGCGCCCTGCCGTTGATTGGCAACGTGGTGCTGCGGCGGCATCGGGTGACATTTGATTTCCGCACGGGAATGCTCTGGCTGGAGCGCTAACGGCTGCTATAGTTCGACCATGCGTGTCTGTATCGGAATGTCCGGTGGTGTGGATTCGAGCGTCGCGGCGTACCTCTTGAAGGAGCAGGGGTACGACGTGATCGGGCTCACGTTCCGCAACTGGCCGCAGGATTGCATGAGCCGGGCGGAAGACAAGTGCTGCGGTCCGCA
>OMJI01000297.1 GCA_900299315.1 Verrucomicrobiota bacterium
AGCCGAACTTCGAAAATCAACTGTGTTTCCAAGGCTTTTAAACCAGACAGCAGTGATGAACTGGCGGAAACTAAGTAGCGTTGGATTGATGATTCTCGCGGCGGGTTGTTCGGGCGGCAAGAAACCGACCGGGCAGATGCCGGTTCCTGAGGTGGCGGTGGTGACAATCGCGCCGCAGGCCGTGACGCTGACGACGGAGTTGCCGGGGCGGACGGCGCCGTTTCTGATCGCGGAGATCCGGCCGCAGGTGAATGGGCTGATCCAGAAGCGGCTCTTCACCGAGGGCAGTGATGTGAAAGCCGGCGATGTGCTCTACCAGATCGACCCGGCCCCGTTCCAAGCCGTGTACGACAAGGCCAAGGCGCTGGCGACAACGTTGCGGTTGCGGATGGAACGCGTGAAGGAAGCGCTCGCCTCGAAAGCGGTCAGCCAGCAGGATTACGACGATGCCGAGGCCGCGTTGAAGGTGGCCGAGGCGGACTTGGAGACGGCGCGGATCAACTTGGGTTACACGAAGATCGTCGCGCCCATCGCCGGGCGGATTGGCAAATCGAGCGTGACCGACGGCGCGATCGTGACGGCGTATCAGCCGATGGCGCTGGCGCGGATCCAGCAGCTCGACCCGGTCTACGTGGACGTGCCGCAGTCGACTGGCGCGTTGTTGCGGCTGCAGCGCGGGCAGTTGGCGCAGGACGGGAACAACGCGGTGGAGTTGTTGCTCGAGGACGGCGCGAAGTATCCGCTGGCCGGTACGCTACAGTTCCGGGATGTATCGGTGGACCCGGCCACGGCGACGGTGACGTTGCGGATGGTGTTCCCGAATCCGCAGGGAGTGCTCTTGCCGGGGATGTTCGTGCGCGCGGTCGTGAAGGAAGGCGTCAGCGAACAGGCGATCCTCGTCCCGCAAAACGCCGTCACGCGCGACCCGAAGGGCAACCCGCTCGCGCTGGTCGTCAACGCCAAGGGCGAGGCGGAACAACGCCTTCTGAAAACCGACCGGGCCATCGGCAATCAATGGCTCGTGACGGCCGGGTTAGTGCCCGGCGACCGGGTCATCGTCGAGGGTCTGCAGAAAGTCCGGCCCGGTATGCCTGTCAAGGTGGCGGCAAAGTAATATGCTCTCACGATTCTTTCTCGATCGACCGGTATTTGCGTGGGTGATCGCCATCATCCTGATGGTGCTCGGCGGCCTCGCGATCTTCAACCTGCCGATCTCGCAATACCCGCCGATCGCGCCGCCGTCCATCGCGATTGACGCGTTTTATCCCGGCGGCTCGGCGGAGACGGTCGAAAACAGCGTTACCCAGATCATCGAGCAGAAGATGACCGGTTTCGACGACATGCTTTACCTCAGCGGCACGAGCGACTCAGCCGGTGGCTCGCGTGTCGAGCTCACCTTCAAGCCAGGCACTGACCCCGACCTCGCGTGGGCGAAGGTCCAGAATAAACTCCAGCTCGCAATGGCCGGTTTGCCGGACGTGGTCCAGCGCTCGGGCGTCGCGGTCAACAAGTCCACGCGCAACTTCCTTCTCATATTCGCGCTCGTGTCCGAAGACGGCAGCATGGACGGCAACGATCTGCGCGATTATGCCGTGTCGAACCTCGAAAAAGTTCTCGCGCGCGTACCGGGCGTCGGCGAGGTCCAGAACTTCGGCGCGCAATACGCGATGCGCGTCTGGCTCGACCCCGACAAACTGACGAGCTACCGGATGACGGTCGAGGATGTGCAGGCGGCGTTGCGCGCGTACAACGTCGAAGTTTCCGCCGGCCAATTCGGCGGGTTGCCGGCGGAACCCGGGCAGCGGCTCAACGCCTCGATTGTCGTGCAAAACCTGCTCCAGACGCCGGAGGAGTTCGCCAATATCCCGGTGCGGACTGATGCCGACGGTTCTGTCGTGCGCATCAAGGACATCGGCCGTACCGAGCTCGGCGCGGAGAATTACGACATCCAAGTCGCGTTCAACGGCAAGCCGTGCGCCGGTATGGCAATCCGGCAGGCGCCGGGTGCAAACGCGCTGGAGACGGCCGACCGGGTGAAGGCAAAGCTTGCCGAGATGAGCCGGTTCTTCCCGGCCGGGATGAAGGTGGTGTACCCGTACGACACGACGCCGTTCGTGCGGGTGGCGATCAACGAAGTGGTGAAGACGTTGTTCGAGGCGGTGCTGCTTGTGTTCCTCGTGATGTGGCTGTTCATGGGCAACATCCGCGCGACGTTGATTCCGACCATCGCGGTGCCGGTCGTGCTGCTGGGTACGTTTGCGGCACTCGGCGCATTTGGGTTTTCGATCAACATGCTGACGATGTTCGCGATGGTGCTCGCGATCGGGTTGCTGGTGGACGACGCGATTGTGGTCGTGGAAAACGTCGAACGCATCATGACCGAGGAAGGTTTGTCGCCGCGCGAGGCCACGTCGAAATCCATGGGCCAGATCACGAGCGCGTTGATCGGCATCGGGCTTGTGCTCTCGGCGGTGTTCGGGCCGATGGCGTTTTTTCCGGGCTCGACGGGCATCATTTACCGGCAATTCTCAATCACCATCGTGACGGCGATGATGTTGTCGGTGGTCGTGGCTTTGGTGCTCACGCCGGTGCTCTGCGCGAGCCTGTTGCGGCCGGTGCCCAAGGGCCATGAGCCAGCGGAGGGCGCGAACCGGTTCCTCCGGCCGTTCCTGCTCCGGTTTGACCGGGTCTTCTTCTGGGTGCGCGACCGGTATCTGCACATCGTCGGTCACTCGCTGGCGCATCGGTTCCGGTACATTGTCATGTATGTCGTGTTGCTGGGCGGGATCGCGTTCCTGCTGCTGCGGTTGCCGACGTCGTTCTTGCCGGACGAAGATCAGGGGACGTTGTACTCGATCATCATGATGCCGACCGGCACCACGCTGGAACAGACCCAGCTCGTGGCGGATCAAGTCCGCGATCATCTGTTACAGAAAGAAAAGGACGCCGTGGAATCGGTGCTGACCGTGGTCGGGTTCGGTTTCTCCGGCCGCGCCCAGAACAACGGGCTGGCGTTCATCAAGCTGCGCGACTGGAAGCAACGCGACCGGCCCGAGCTGCGGGCGAAAGCGGTGGCCGGGCGCGCGACGATGGCGTTCCGCAAGTTCCGCAACGCGCTCGTGTTCGCCGTGATGCCGCCCGCTGTGAATGAACTCGGCAACGCGCGCGGTGTGGATTTCCATTTGCTCGACCGGGGCGGACTCGGGCACGCGGCGTTGATGCGCGCGGGCTGGCAGTTGATGGGCATCATTTCGCAAGACCCGCGGCTGGCCAACGTCCGCCGCAATGGGTTGGACGACGTACCGCAATACCGGGTCGATGTGGATTGGGACAAAGCCGGTGCGCTCGGCGTGCCGGTCTCTGCGATCAACAACACCCTTGCCACCGCGTTCGGCAGCAGCTACGTCAACAACTTCATCCAGGCCGGCCGCGTCAAGCGTGTGTACGTCCAGGCCGACGCGCCATATCGTCGGTTGCCGGCCGACTTGGAGAAGCTCCATGTCCGCAACAATGCCGGCGCGATGGTGCCCTTTACCTCGTTTGCCTCGGTGCGTTGGACGAGCGGGTCGCCCCGGCTGGAGCGGTTCAACGGGTTTCCCTCGATGAACTTTCAGGGCGAGCCTGCGCCCGGGCACAGCACCGGCGAGGCGATGCAAGCGATGGAAGAAGCCGCGGCGAAATTGCCGGCAGGCATCGGCTTCGACTGGACCGGCTTGTCCTATCAGGAACGCATGGCGAGCCGGCAGGCGCCGTTGCTCTACGCGTTTTCGATCCTCGTCATCTTCCTCTGCGTGGCCGCGTTGTACGAGAGTTGGACGATCCCGTTCGTGAACCTGTTGATGATCCCGCTCGGCGTGTTCGGTGCCCTGCTGGCCACATCGCTGCGGTTGTTCCCGAACGATGTCTATTTCCAGATCGGGTTCCTGACGACGATGGGGCTCTCGACCAAGAACGCCATCCTCATCATCCAGTTCATCAAGGAACAGCGGCGGCACGGCGAGAGCCTCGAGGAAGCCACGCGCAACGCCGTCCGCATCCGGTTCCGCCCGGTCATCATGACGTCGCTGGCATTTTTCTTCGGTACGTTGCCGCTCGCGCTGGCGACCGGCGCGGGCGCCGGCGCGATGAACGCCATCGGCACCGCCGTGACCGGCGGCATGCTCTCGGCCACGTTCATCGACCTCGTCTTTATTCCGTTGTTCTTCGTGGTGATCTCGCGCATCTTCGCCCGACAGAAATCATGAAGACGAAATGGATCGCGGTGCTGTTGCTCGTGGCCGGTTGCCAGCAGAAGCCAGCCGAGTACCAGACCACAGCCGTGACGCGCGGCGACATCACGCAAGTCGTCACCGCCACCGGCCAGCTCAACCCGGTCATCAACGTCCAGGTGGGTAGCCAGATTTCCGGCACCATCGAGAAACTGTTCGCGGACTTCAACTCCGCCGTCACCAACGGCCAGGTCATCGCCCAGCTCGACCCGGCCACGTATCAGGCGATCCTCCACCAGACTGAAGGCGACCTCGCCAGCGCCAAAGCCGCGCTCGAACTGGCGCAGGTCAACGCCCGGCGTTCGCAGCAACTCCTCGCCGACAAGCTCATCCCGCAATCCGATTACGACCAGACCATCGCCACGCTTCACCAAGCCGAGGCGAACGTGCAGGTCCGGACTGCCGCCGTCGAGAAGTCCCGCGTTGATTTCGATCGCTGCACGATCTACTCACCGGTCGACGGCATTGTCATCTCCCGCAACGTCGACGTCGGCCAGACCGTCGCCGCGAGCCTGAGCGCGCCGACGCTTTTCGTCATCGCCAACGACCTGACGAAAATGCAAATCGACGCCAACGTCGCCGAAGCCGACATCGGCGGCGTGGTGGTCGACCAGGAAGTCGAGTTCACGGTCGACGCCTTCCCGGGGCGCACATTCCACGGCAAAGTCATCCAAGTCCGCAACTCCCCGATCACCGTCCAGAACGTCGTCAGCTACGACACCGTCATCGGCGTCCAGAACCCCGACTTCAAACTGCGGCCCGGTATGACCGCCAACGTCTCCATCATTGTCGCCCAGCGCACCGACACGTTGCGCGTCCTCAACGCCGCGCTCCGCTACCGGCCCGCCGATGCGAAGCCCACCGGCAAACGTCCCGGCCGCGGTCCGCGCAATCTCTACGTCCTCGACGCGAAGAACCAGCCGCAGCCGGTGCCCGTGAAGACCGGCATCACCGACGGCATCTACACCGAAATCGTCGAGGGCTTGAAGGAAGGCGACAAAGTCGTCACCGGCACGACGCAGCCGGCCGCCAAGAACAACTCCCAGCCGGCCAGCCCGTTCGGCGGCGGCATGCCGCGCCGGTTCTAACGTGAACCCGGTCATCCAGCTCGCCGATGTTTCCAAGACGTACCAGGCCGGTGAGGTCGAAGTGCGCGCCGTGCGGGGCGTCTCGCTGGAAATCCAAGCCGGTGAGTTCGTCGCCATCATGGGCTCGAGCGGATCCGGCAAGTCCACCTTGATGAATATCATCGGCTGCCTCGACCGGCCCACGAACGGGCACTACCGGCTCGACGGCGTGGACGTCTCCGGGCTCGACCGCGACGCGCGGGCCGACATCCGCAACCGCAAACTCGGGTTCGTCTTCCAAGGGTTCAACCTCCTTTCCCGCACGTCCGCGCTGGAGAACGTCGAACTACCGATGCTCTACACGCACGATCATCTCCCCGCTGCCGCGCAACGCGACCGGGCCTTGCGCGCTTTGGAAACCGTGGGGCTAGCCGACCGGGCGGGACATCATCCCAACCAACTCTCCGGCGGCCAGCAACAACGCGTCGCCATCGCCCGCGCGCTGGTCAACGAGCCGGCCGTCCTGCTCGCCGACGAGCCGACCGGCAATCTCGACACCCACACCAGCGTCGAGATCATGGGCGTCTTCCAACAACTCAACGACCGCGGCATCACCATCGTGATGGTCACGCACGAGCTCGACATCGCCGCCTACACGAAACGCCACGTCGTGATGCGCGACGGCCAGATCGTGCGGGACGAGCCGGTACGCAACCGGCTCGTGGCGCAGGCTGAGTTGCAGCGGCTAAATCAGGAACACAAGGCGGTCCAGCTCGCTCCATGAGATTCCTCGCGACCATCAAGATGGCGTTCCGCGCGCTGCGGCGGAACAAGCTGCGCTCCGCGTTGACCACGCTCGGCATCATCATCGGCGTCGGCGCGGTCATCGCAATGGTCGGGATCGGCAACGGCGCGAAGGCGCAGGTGGACGCGCAGATTGCCAGCCTCGGCCAGAACGTGATCCTCGTCTTCTCCGGCAGCACGACGCGCAGCGGCATCCGCACCGGCTGGGGTAGCGCCGGGACGTTGACGATCGAGGATGCTGACGCCGTCGCCCGGGAAGTGACCGGCGTGGTGGCCGTCAGCCCGGAAGTTCGCAGCGTGGCGCAGGTCGCCGCCGGTAACCAGAACTGGTACACGCAAATCCTCGGCGAAGGCCCGCAGTATCTGGACATCCGGCAATGGCCGCTGGCGGAGGG
>OMJI01000298.1 GCA_900299315.1 Verrucomicrobiota bacterium
AGCCGAACTTCGAAAATCAACTGTGTTTCCAAGGCTTTTAAACCAGACAGCAGTGGAATTATTTAGCTATCTCAGCGCAACTTCCGCTAAATCAGGACGATTGGTGATTAAACCATCCACACCCCATGCCTTCAGCTTCCTCATCTCAACACTACGATTTATAGTCCAAACAAACACCTTTCCCCTTCTTCGTAACCGCTCCACATTAGCCAGCTGCTTCAACGTTTTCCTGCTTACACCCCACCCTTCCACCGGCACCTTGCTCCGCAATTTGGTCACTGCTAGACCAAACCGTCTGATGCGTCGGTTCGCGTGCATCAACTCCACCATGCGCTGCGGCTTGATGGAGAAGACGATCACCTTGTCCACCATCCGGCAGCGCTCGATTTCGCGGGCGACCTTACCGCCGTGAGCACCCTTGATCTCAATCAGAAGTGGGAACTTCAACCGCAAGACCTCGGCGAGTGTCGGGGCGTCCGGCAATTCGCGGCGCAACGCATCGCGCACGCGCTTGTGCTTCCCGTAAACCCGATCCAGCCGGTAATCGTGGAACACTACCAGTTCACCGTCGCGCGTCTCTTGAACGTCAATTTCCACCATGTCCACACCCAACCGGATGGCGGCGCGGATGGCGGCCATGGTGTTCTCGGGGTACCGGGCGCTCCAGCCGCGGTGGGCGATGATGAGTGGTTTCATAAAGTACCTCGGTCGCGTTCTGCTAGGTACTCAGCCACCTGTTTCCGCCGCTCTGCTTCACCGGCAAACATCACCTGGGCCACCCGCTCCGCGACCTCCCGGCTGCCGTGCTTTGACAGCGCGAGTGAGGTCCGTCGCCGCATCACATCGCTCAGCGTCTGCGCCATCTCGTACTCGACGGCATGCCGGATGTCGCTCTCGTAAACCTCCGGCAAGTCCGCCACCTTCATCCCGGTCAACGGCGGCCGGTACGATGGCAGCGGCGTGTGCGCCGTGACTGACTTACCGGGGTGGAACTCGGCAATCACTTCCGCCGCAATCGCGCGGTAGGTCGTATATTTCCCGCCGGCGACACTGAAGAAGTTCGCGCCTTCCCGGATGATGCGATGTTCACGGGAACGAGCCGATGGATTCGCGCCCGAGTGGAGCAGCGGCCGGACACCGGCAAATGTTGTAATGACCTCTGGCTGGATTCCCGGGAACGTGCGCGAGAATTCGCTGAGCAGATATTCGCGGTCGCACTCGTCGGCGTGCGCCTCCGCGGCGTCGCCGGTGAAGTCGGTGTCGGTCGCACCAAGGATGGTGCAGTCGAACCACGGCACCACGAACACGAGCCGACCGTCGCGGGCTTGCCAGAAGATGCCACGCTCTGACCGGTGTGCGAGGAGCAAATGGACTCCTTTCGTCGGGCTTAGCCGCACTTGCGGTGAAAGCCGGTTAATCCACGGGCCTGTCGCGTTGACGAGCCAGTTGGCGCGGATGTCGAAGTCGGCCGTCTTCGCAGCCACGACCCGGTCGCCTTGTCTCACCAAGCCGGTCACTTCGCAGTAGTTGGCGCAAACCGCGCCGAGCTCGGCGGCGTGGAGGATGTTGTCGAGGCAGAAGCGTGCGTCGTCTTCCTGACAGTCGTAGAATTGCACAGCCCCGCGCAACCCCGCGCGTCGCAAGTGCGGTTCTTTCATCAACGTCG
This sequence comes from Verrucomicrobiota bacterium, assembly GCA_900299315.1. Taxonomy (GTDB): domain Bacteria; phylum Verrucomicrobiota; class Verrucomicrobiia; order Palsa-1439; family Palsa-1439; genus OMJI01. Next base: position 1,667 of record OMJI01000298.1, read on the forward strand.
CCGCGACCGAGAGCGTCTGGTGCGACGCCGTGTTCCGGTAAAGCGCGAGCCAGTCGTAGAGCGTCATCCCGAAACGCATTTTCCACAACGGCCGGACGTCCCCCTCGTAAACCGCAAACAGGAACGGCACCGGCTTCACCAAGTGCGGGGCATTGCGCTGGAGGATGGCGCGCTCCCGGCACGACTCAGCGACGAGACCGAATGCGCCTTGTTCGAGATACCGGAATCCGCCGTGAATGAGCTTGGTCGACCGGCTCGACGTACCGCTGGCGAAGTCCGCCTTGTCGACCAGAGCGACTTTCAGTCCCCGCAACGCCGCGTCGCGTGCGATACCGGCACCGAGGATGCCGCCGCCGATGACCAAGACATCAAATTGATTATCGGCCAGCGCTTTGAGGTTGCGGGTCATGCTCACTCAAGTGGTAATAAAAACCGCTTGCACTCGCAAGGCCGCTTCGGTACTGTACCGCCCCTTTGACGGACAAGAAACATGAAAGCTGAAATTCATCCTGAATACGTAGACGCCAGCATCCGCTGCGCGTGTGGCAACATCATCAAGACCCGCTCCACCCACAAGGAGATGCACATCGGCATCTGCTCGAAGTGCCATCCGTTCTTCACCGGCACCGCGAAGTTCGTGGACACGGCCGGCCGCGTGGAACGCTTCCAGAAGCGGTACGCCAAGAAAACCAAGTAACTGATTTTCCCGACGGGCACCCGGATTTCGCATCAGGGTGCCCGTTTTGTCTTTATGGATTTCGCCCCGGCCATTGAGAAATTCCGCCACCGCGCCGCTGAGTTGGAGAACCTGCTCGGCAACCCGCGCGCGCTCATGAGACAAATTCTAA
>OMJI01000299.1 GCA_900299315.1 Verrucomicrobiota bacterium
CCGTTTCGAGATCGAGTTGGCCTAGGCGGCGTGCTGGGCGTGGACGAACCGGGCGGTGACTGCCGCCGCGATGATCTCCACCATCTGGTCGATGTTGAATTGCGAGTTGTCGAGGACCATGCCGAACCGGTGGGTCTCGGCGGCTTGGCGCGAAAAGAACGTCTGCACGAACCGCAGGCGTTCGGTCTGGAACTGATCCACGACCCGCGCGGCCTCGTCTTCCGTCAGGCGTTGCACCTGCGCGACCCGGTGGATTCGCCACGCGAGCGGCGCGACGAGCCGGAGGTGTAATCCCTTCGGCAGGTCGGCCGTCAGCAGATACCCACCCCGCCCCACCAACACCGCATGCCCATGCATCGCCAGCGCTCGCAGCACCTCGGCGAGTTTGCGGAAGACGAGCGACTCATCGACCCGGCGGTTCAGGAGCGAATCGAACAGCTCCGTCATCTCGCTCCGCCGGCGTTCGGTGATGGACTCGACGATCTCCTGCCGGAGGTTCAACTCGGTCGCGCAGCGTTCGAGCACTTCGCGGTCGTACGCGACCCATTGAACGGCCGGCTGGTGACGTTGATTCAGCACCGTGGCGACTCGTTGCGCGAGCGGCAGCGCTTCGCAGCCAAACTCGCGCGAGATGGTGATGAACGGCAACTCGTCCACCACCCGCAACACACCGACGCGCTTCAACTGGTCCCACGCACGCACGTGGGCGGCAATGCGGCCCTCGACATTCGGTTTTACCCAAGCTTGTGTCATCTTGTTCATACCTCACCTCCCTGGCGCCCCGACGGTTTCACGAACGGGGCAAACAAATCAATCGGCACCGGCAGGAAGGTCGTGGTGTTGTGCTCGCTGGAAATTTCCCGCATCGTCTGCAGGAACCGCAGTTGGAGCGCCATCGGTTCGCGCGACATCATGCCGGCGGCCTGCACCATTTTTTCGGCGGCTTGGAACTCGCCCTCGGCGTTGACGATCTTGGCGCGGCGCTCGCGTTCGGCTTCGGCTTGCTTGGCCATCGCGCGCTTCATCCCGTCCGGCAGGATCACGTCCTTGACCTCAACGGCGGTGACTTTGATGCCCCACGGGTCGGTCTGCCGGTCGATGATCTCCTGCAACGTCAGGTTGATCTTCTCCCGGTGGGCCAGCAACTCGTCCAGTTCGGCCTGGCCGAGCACGCTCCGCAACGTCGTCTGCGAAATCAGCGAGCTCGCCTTGAGAAAGTTTTCCACCTTGATCACGGCGGCGACCGGGTCCATCACGCGGAAATACACCACGGCGTCCACCGTCACCGGCACGTTGTCGCGGGTCATCACTTCCTGTTTCGGCACGTCGATGGTGATCACGCGCAAGTCCATCTTCACCATCCGGTCGACGATGGGAATCAGCAGGATCAATCCCGGCCCCTTCGCGCCGCGCAACCGGCCCAGCCGGAAAATCACCCCGCGCTCGTACTCCCGCAAAATCCGGATCGCCTGCGGCAACACAATCGACGCCAGCACGATGACCACCACGATCCACGGCAACACATTCATCAACTTCAGGAAAGCATCCATTACGCGCTCCTTTCGTCTGGTCTCGGTTTCACTCGCAACGTCAATCCCTCCCGGCCGGTGATGATCACCGGCATATCCGGCCCGACCGGCGTGTCGCTCACCGCGTTCCAATACTCGCCCTCGACGAAGCCCTTCCCCCCGCGCGCGTCAATCGCCGCCACGCACCGCGCGGTCCGGCCGATGAGGTCTTCCGTGCCGGTTCGGACCGGTGCCAACTGCGCCCGCAGCCCGGCTCCGACCACGAACGCAAAAAATGCCGCCGTCACCAGCGTTCCCGGGATCACCACGCTCAGCGACAGCCGGTACAACGCGCCCGCCGCGTCGAACAACATCAGCGAGCCGAGAAAGAACGCGATGATCCCGCCGAACGTCAGCACCCCGTGCGTCGGCGCGAAGACATCGATGATGAAGAGCGCCACGGCGAGGACGATCAGGGCCACGCCCGCGATGTTCACCGGCAGGATTGCCGCCATATAGAGCAGCAACACCAGCGCAATCACCCCAGCCACGCCGGGCAGGATCGCGCCCGGGTTACTCAGTTCGCCGATGATGCCGTAAATGACGATGAGCATCAGGATGAACATCACCTCCGGCCGCCAGATCTGTTGGAAGACTCGCTCGCGAAGCGACATCGATATCTCCGTCACCGCCGCCGCGGCGGTCTGCAACTTCTTCCCGTTCACCTCGCGCCCGTCGAGTTGGCGCAACAAGTCCGGCAGGTCCTTCGCAATCAGGTCGATCACCTTCAACTCCCGGGCCTTGTCCGCGCTGATTGACGCGCTCTCGCGCACCGCCGACTTCGCCCACTCGACATTCCGGTGATGCTTGGCGGCGATGGTCTCGATGTAGCTCGTCGCGAAATTCTCCAACTTCTGCTTCATCGTGTCGTCGAGCTTCTCCTCGCCGCCGCCCCCGCCCAACGCCACCGGATGCGCCGCACCAATGCTCGTCGTCGGCGCCATCGCTGCCACATCCGCCGCCAGCGTGATGAAGCAACCAGCACTCCCGGCCCACGCCCCCGACGGCGCGACGTAGACCACGACCGGCAACGGGGCCGCGAGGAATTTTTGGACGATGACTTTCGTGGAATCGAGCAAGCCGCCCGGGGTGTCGAGTTGGATGACAAGGCATTGCGCGCCTTGCGCCGCCGCTTCATCCAAGGCCCGGCTGATGTAGCTGGCCGTGGCCGGGCCGATCGCCCCTTCGATGCGGATGGTACAGACTTTCGCTGCGAACGTCGCGCTGACCGTCGTCAAAGCCCAGGCAGCCAGAATTGCTCCCCAGCGCTTCATCTCCTTCTCCGCCGCAACCTACCACACCCCCTGCCTCACGCAACGCCGGTGCCATTGTGCAGGAAGTCGAGCACCGCATTCTCGAACGTCTCCTTTTGCAGTTCGTACATCCCATGCCGGCCGCCGTCGATCTCGCACAACGTGGCCCGCGGTATCAGCCGGGCCGTCTCCTGCAACATGGCCGGTGGGAAAAAGACATCCTTCGACCCGCCGATGACCAGTGTCGGTGTGTGGATGCGGGGCAGCGCGGCCGTCCCGTTGTGGCCAATGCAGGCTTCCAGCGAAACGAGGAAGTCCGCTGGATCCGGCGTTTCTCGCCGCAGCATCGGCAGCAGGAATTGATAGAACGTGTGGTGAAACTCCCGCAGCGTGACCTTGGCGATGTCGAAATAGAATTCCCGCCACCGTTTCTCTCGCGCCAGCGCCAGCCAGCGCTCCGGTATCTTCCGCCCTTCCTCGCTCACCCGGTACCCTGCGCAGGCAATGACCAGCCGTTCCACCAACTCCGGGAAGTCGGCGGCGAGGTGCTGCGCGATACAGCCGCCAAGAGAAATTCCCAACACGATGACCGGCCCAATCTCCTCCCGGATGGCGCGGCCGTAATCCGCTGCCATCTCGCGAGTCGTGTAGTCCGCCGGTAAGCCGCGTTGCCGGCTGATGACGTACAGGGTGAAGCCGTCCGCGAAACGCCGGTAATGTTCGGCGCTGTCGCCCGTATGCCGCGTGACCTCCCACGCCGCATCCGCCAACCCCGGGAGGATGACGACACGCTTCTCTCCGCGCCCCAACCGAATAAACGGGAGGTTGCCAGCCAGCCACCCCGACTCCACGTTTGTGCCGCTCACTCCTTCCTCCGCTACAATCTCTGCGAAACAGCGCCGCTGTCCAGTGTCGAGACCGGGCTGACCGCCGTGGATGTTCACAGCCAGTTCTCGCCGCAGGGCGGCAGTATGCGCCACCACGCGATGGCGAGGACTTGCATGGTCGTCAGCTCTGGCAATCCGGCAGGACAACGTGCTCAGCCACCGTCACGCGCACAACCCTGTAGGAGCGTGACGCTTGAATTTCATCCGTGGTTCAAACCTGGTTGTAGTGGTGGAACAGCCTGCTGTTCACCATCGGCTTGCGCTCGAAGACCGGCTGAAAATCGCCGGGCTTGGTGACGTCCCACGTCCGGCAGGTGTCTTGCCACCACTGCTCATGGTCGCGGTCGGAGGTGTAGAGCGGCTGCATCGGCAACGCGCGCACCTCGTCGGCCGGCAGGTGCGCCGGCGCGGATTTGGCGAACTGGCGGGCGTACTCGCTGAACCGTTTGCCCCAGTGTTTGACCGTCCTGCCGTCGGCGCGAAACAGGCCCGAGTAGTTCGTGATATCGCGCTCGTGGGGAAAATCCTTCCACGCCCAGTTCAGCCAGCCGGCATAGGTGCCGATGGCGGTCTGCATCACGCAGTCGAGCAACCGCGTCTGGTCTTCCTCGCTCCGGTACGGCAGATCCGTGAGAAACCAACTCGGACCGCCGCCGTACCAGCCGAATTCCTCCGCAATGACCGGCTTGCCCAAGCTGGCGTAAATGCGGCCGCTGATCTGGTTCGCCCGCAGCCAGAACTGCATGGCGTCCTCGCTGTCAAGGGGGTCGCCATTGCCGCCCGGCCAGCAGTACTGCGCGGGGTAATTGTGCTGGCATAGGTAGTCCACCGCATCAAGGTAGAAATACGGATTGTAGCCGCGCGCCATCTGGCCGCACGGCAGGTTCGGCACCGTCCAGCAATTGTTGCCGACCGTGATCATCTGCCGCGCGCCGCCCCGCCGCAGCGCATCGGCAATGATCGAGACGCTGCGGGCGCCAACTTCATCGAGGAAAATGCGCCAGTCGTACCGCCAGGACGAGTCTGCCCACTCATCCGCAGGCAACTGCGCGAGATGGCCGGGGTTGACCGATTCCACGGGCGAGGTCAACCCCACGTTTGGTGGCGGCACGGGCGCGTTCGAAAAGCTGTCGAAGGCCGGCACGTTGGCGCCCCACGTTGCCTTCAACGTCGCGGCATCGTCGTTGTACCAGTACTGCAACCAAGTGGCCCACTGAGACCGGATCCAGGGCGTTTCCCACGGCAAGGTGCCTTCGCCGACGATGGTCCACGAGAAGATCTCCGGCCGCAACCCCCACCGCAGCGCCAGCGCATGCCACTGCGCAGCGTGGCGGTCGAGATGCGGCGGCTCGAAGCTATGCAGTTTCCAGCCGCTGGGGATCGGGCACAGGTGCATTCCCACCGAGATCCGCAACCCGTTCGCGCGCGCCGCATCGACCAGCGCGTCGAACCGTTCCGCCGCGGCCGGATCTAGCCGGTAGCCATGCGGGAAAAACTCGTCTGGCTCCAGCCACACACGCAGTGTGTTCATCCCCAGTTCACTGAGCCGCCCGAACGCATTCTGCGCCTCCACGACGCCGGTAGGTGCGGTGAATTCGTCCGTGCCGAACAGGTAGGAATACCGTGTGTCGCCTTTTCTCCCAATCGCCGCCGCGTAGTTTGCGCCGATGGGCACGTAATGCGTGCCGGTATTCTCCTCGCAAAATCCGCGCCCGTCTTTTGTCACGCGAATGAAGTTCATCGTTCCCAAGCAAAATAGC
>OMJI01000300.1 GCA_900299315.1 Verrucomicrobiota bacterium
GCACTTCTCGCCCGGTGGCGAACTGGTTTACGCGCGCGCCATCTTCGCCAAACTGGTCGAACTGAAGTGGCTCGATGAAACACCGAGCAAGGAGGGGGATTAATCACATGAGCACGACGGAACAATCACCGGCCTTGGAGGCGTTTTATGCCGACCGGCCATTGATGTGGCGCAACCTCGTCTGGCTGATCGTGCTGAACATGGGGTGGGCGCTCTGTTTCACGGTGCTCAACCCGCTGATGACGCTGCGCATGAACTCGCCCGAAATCGGCCTCGGCGAGGGAATGATCGGCACGATCTACTCGATCAACAGCTACCTCGTCAGCTTCCTGGTGATGTACTTCTCGTGGAAGAGCGACCACACCATCTCGCGCTGGGGCCGGCGGATTCCGTACCTGTGGATCTCGGGGCCGGCGATCATCCTGATGCTGGTGCTCTTTCCGTTCGCCCACGCGAAGTGGTTGGTGGTGGCCATCGTCGCTGTGCAGTTGTTCTTCACCGACATGAAGAACTCGACGATCAGCCTGTTGCCGATTGACCTCGTGCCGAAGGAGGTGCTGGCGCGGACCATGTCGATTCAGAACATGGTGCTGGGATTGATGGGCTTCCTCGGGTTGCGCTACGGGATGAAACTGTCCGACTGGAGCGAGAAAGCGCCGTACCTGCTCGGCGGGGCGGTGCTGGTGTTCACCACGTTCAGCTCGGGTTTCTGCATCAAGGAACCCCCGATCCGCAAGCCGGCCACGGAATCGTTCAAGCCCTGGTCAGCCCTGAAAGTCGGCTGGCAGGACCGCCGGATGATTGTGTTGATGCTGGGCGTGGCGATGATCAGCAGTGCGTTCGTCATGTACAACCAGTGGATCTGGCTCTACGCCAAGAACGAGCTGGGATTAACGCGCACCAGCATGGGGGCGGCGCTGGCGTGGTCGAGCCTGCTGGGCATCGCGCTGGCGTATCCGGCCGGCCATCTGGTGGATCATTTCAACCCGTACAAGCTCGTCCTCGCCCTCCACGCGCTGCAATGGGTGCTGTTCGGCTCCCTGCTGCTGGCCCACAGTGCGGTGGGGCTGATCGCCGTCTCGTTTCTCTTTGTCGTCTCGACCGCGCTCGCCGTTGCGCCGGCGATGATGGTCTTCAAGTCGGCGGCGCCGCAGGATGTCGGCTCCGTCACCTCCTCGCTGGCTCTGATCAACAACGCCTATGCGGCCACGCTGATCTTCGTCTCCGGCCAGCTCATCGAGCGGCTCGGCCACAACTACACCGCCGGCTACGTACTCGGCATCATCATGAGCGCCGTCGGCTGTGCGCTGATTTTCGTTTACCGGCACCTCGCCCGGTCAACGGAGGAGGCGATGAAACCATGAAGCGCGATCTGTTGGTCCGCGAGGAGCATGTGCCGGTGCGACCGGCGTGGCCGGTGATGGACGCGGTCGGAATTACCTGTATCCGGGCGGCCAAGTACTAAGGGAGGTCACGTGATAGCCAAACAAGAGCCGAAACCCGTGGTGCTGGCCGCGGTGGCGCATCCGGATGACATCGAGTTCATGATGGCCGGGACGTTGTTGCGGCTGAAAGAGGCCGGGGCGGAGATTCACATGTGGAATCTGGCCAACGGTTCCTGCGGTACGGTCCGTCACACCAAACAGCAGATCATCCGGTTGCGGGCGCAGGAAGCGCGGGACGCCGCCAAGGTTGCCGGTGCAAGCGCGCACGCGCCGTTGTTCGACGATCTCGCCATCTTCTACGATGCGCCGTCGCTGGCGCGGGTCGGCGCGGTGGTGCGGGAGATCCGGCCGACGATGGTGCTGACGCACTCGCCGCAGGATTACATGGAAGATCACCAGAACACTTGCCGGCTGATCGTGACGGCGGTGTTCAGCCGCGGGATGTCGAACTTCACGACCAATCCGCGCCGCCCAACGTATGACACGCCGGTGGCGGTCTATCACGCGTTGCCGCACGGGCTGCGCGACGGGCTCCGTCAGGCGGTCGTACCGGATTGTTACATCAACATCGGTCCGGTACTGGCGCAGAAGCGCGAGATGTTGGCGCAGCATTGCAGCCAGAAGGAATGGCTCGACGTCAGCCAGGGCATGGACGCTTACCTCCGCGAGATGGAATCGCTCAGCCGGGAGGTCGGGCGGATGTCACGCCGGTTCAAGTACGCCGAAGGTTGGCGGCGACACTCGCATCTCGGTTTTTGTGACGAGCAGTTTGACCCACTCGGCACTCTGTTAGGGGCAGGCATTGTACGGAGGCGGCGTGCATGAGCCAACCGGTTGACATCGCGATTATTGGTTTCGGCTTCATGGGTGCGACCCACGCGAGTGTTTATCGCCTGTTGCCGGCAGCGCGCGTGGTGGCGATTGTTGACCCGCGCTTGGAGCACACCCGGGCGGCGATCGCTGCGCGCCAGTGGGAGATCCCGGTCTTTCCGGATTACGCATCGGCGGCGGCGAACTGCAAGTTCTCCGCCGTGGACATCTGTTTGCCGACCGATCTGCACGGTGACGTGGCGCGCCGGGCTTTTGCAGACGGTCGTCACGTGTTTTGTGAGAAACCCATCGCCCTCACGCTGGACGCGGCGCGGGAGATGATCGCGGCCGCGCAGGGAGCGCAGCGGCAACTCATGATCGGCCACTGTATCCGGTTCTGGCCGGAATACGCCGAGTTGAAGCGGCTGGTGGATTCCGGCGCGCAGGGCCGGCTGTTGTCACTTTCGATGAGCCGCCGCACGGGACGACCCGGTTATACAGCCGGTAATTGGGTGAACCAGCCCGGACGTTGCCTCGGCGCCGCACTCGACCTGCACATTCACGACACGGATTTCCTCAGCCACCTGCTGGGCACACCGCGGGCTGTGGTTTCACAAGGGATTGAAGATGAAACCGGCTGGAGCAGCATTACCACGCAATACCATTTTGGGGATCTGCTGGTGAGCGCGGAAGCGGCGTGGAACTATCCCCCCAAGTGGGGATTCCAGATGCGGTTCGCGGCCGTGTTTGAGCGCGCCGTGCTCGACTTCGACTCCCGGAACACGCCAAGCCTCACGCTGACAGTTGGTGATAGTTCCCCCGCTCCGGTAACCGTGCCACAAACTCCCGGCGCGTTGGGCGGTTATTACCATGAGTTGGCCTATTTCGTGGATTGCGTTCGGCGCGACGTGCCGGTGACCATCAGCACCGGCGAGCAAGCCACCGAGTCGTTGCGTGTCGTGCTTGCGGAGATCGAATCCGCGCAAATGAAGAAACCCGTTCACCTCAACCCCTAGATCATCATGCAAAACATCGCCATTGTCGGATTCGGTTTCATGGGCACCATGCACGCCCAAGTTTACTCCCAACTCCGCGCCGCCCGGATTGTTGCGGTGGTGGACAAAGAGAAAGCCAAGGCCAAGCGCGACCTCGCCAAACTGAAGCTCGCCGTGCCGGTCTTCGGCACCGTTGAGGATATGCTGGCCGCTGTTCAGGTCGATATTGTGGACATCTGTTTACCAACTGACCTCCACGCCGCCTTTGCCCTGAAAGCCATCGCCGCCGGGAAGCATGTGTTTTGCGAGAAGCCGCTGGCACTCACGACGGCCGATGCCCGCAGAATCACAACTGCCGCGCGACGGACCGGTGTCTTTGTGCAAGTAGGCCAGTGTATTCGCTTCTGGCCGGAGTATCAGGCGTTCACGACCTTCGTCAGATCCGGCAAGGCCGGCCGCCTCCTGAGCCTCTCACTCCAACGACGAGCGGGCCGCCCGTACTACAGTGTGGAAAACTGGCTCAATGACGGCACCCGTTCCGGCGGGGCCGCCCTTGACTTGCATATCCACGACACGGACTTCGTCCATCACCTGCTGGGCGCCCCCACGGCGGTTACCTCCACTGGCACGCGCGACCAGACCGGCTGGAGTCACATCTTCACCACCTACCACTACCGGAATCTTATCGTCACAGCCGAAGGTGGGTGGAACTACCCAAAGAACTGGGGATTCCAAATGGCGTTTCAGGCAGTGTTTGAACACGGGGCGCTGGAGTTCGACAGCCGCAGCAGTCCGACGCTGGTCGTGACGCTGGGCAACGGGAAGAAGCGCGCTCTGCCCTACCGGAACCCGGGCGCCGGTGAATCATCTACGGGTTCCGGCAACCTCGCGTCACTCGGCGGCTACTACAATGAGCTGGCGGCGTTCCTCTCCTGCGTCGAACGCAAGCGCGTACCGCGGATTGCGACCGCAGGCCAGGCCGCCGATTCACTGGCCACCGTCTTGGCAGAAATCCATGCCGCCACGACCGGGCGGACTGTTTCACTCAACCACCAACCCCAAGGAGCACAATGAAGAAATCCATCAGCATCTGGTCGTTCTACGGCAACTGGAGTCTCGAACAGAAACTGCACCTCGCGAAAGAGGCCGGGTTCGCCGGGTTCGAGATTGATCTGAGCGAGGACGGCCCGCTGAACCTCCAGAGCACGACTGCTGACTTGAAAACGATTCGCGCCCTCGCCGACAAATGCGGCGTGACCTTAAGCGGGGTGGCGACCGGGCTTTACTGGGGCGCGAACGCTTGCAGTGCCGACCCAGCCGTACGCCAGAAAGCCGCCACGATCCTCCAGAAACAGATCGAGTCCGCGGCCGCCCTCGGCGTGGACGCGATTCTGGTTGTGCCGGGCGCGGTGGGGGTGGATTTCATCCCTGGCGGCGAGGTCGTCCCCTACCATCTCGCCTACCAACGGGCGCAGGACTTCATCAAGTCTGCCCTGCCCGTGGCCGAGAAAGCCAAGGTCACGCTCTGCGTGGAAAACGTCTGGAATAAATTCCTCCTCATCCCGCTGGAAATGAAGGCGTTGATCGACGGCTTCGGCAGCGACCGGGTGGGATCGTATTTCGACGTCGGCAACACACTGGCCACCGGTTATCCGGAACATTGGATCGCGGCACTTGGCTCACGCATCAAGCGAGTCCACTTCAAGGATTACCGGCGCGCCGTCGGAACGGTGGATGGATTCTGCGACCTTCTCTCGGGCGACGTCAACTGGCCCGCAGTGGTAGCGGAACTCCGAACCGTCGGCTACCAGGGTTGGCTGACAGCAGAGATGATTCCACCTGTGCCATTCTACAAGCACTGCCCGGAGGTTCTGATCCACAACACCTCGCGGGCAATGGACGCAATCCTTGGAAGGAAAGCATCATGAAACGACGACTCAGTAAACTTGCGCCCGGGTGGTGGGACTACACGACGTTGGAACAGGACATCCTCGACGATGCCGCCCGGCTCGACGCCCGCGACCTGCAACAGTTGTCGCGACCCGGCTTCACCGTTCACTTCTACGACACGCTCGAGGAATTCTATTGCGCCGAGGCGCTGGAATACATCCAGGCGTGGAAACAAGCCACCGCCGACAACCCGGCCGGCGTCTGCGGTCCGATTGGGCCGACGGAACAGTTGCCGCTCGTGGCGCGGATCGTCAACGCCACCGGTTTGAATCTCCGGCACGCGCATTTCTGGGGCATGGATGAGTGGGTCATCGCCGGTAAGGCCGTCGACGAATCGCATCCGTTGTCGTTTGCGAAGTGCGACAAGGAGATGTGTTTTAACCGCATCGAGAAAAAGCTGCGGATGCCGGACGCGCAATTGCATTTCCCGACTGGCGACCTCGCCGCGTATTCGAAGAGCTACGACCAGGTGCGTTGCGTGTTGATGCAGGGCGGGCAGGGCGAGATCAAGCACTGGGCGTTCAACGACCCACTCAAGCGCGAGGGCCAATACAAAGACACCCCGCCGTCGCCCGCGGAATACCGGAAGCTCACCACGCGCATCGTGGACTTGCACCCGGTCACCATCATTCAGAACGCCCGCACCTCCGGTGGTGGCAACGTCGCGCTCGTGCCGGTGCAGGCCGCGACGGTCGGGCCGGTCGAGACTTGGAAAGCGGAGAAAGTTTCCATCTGGCATCCCGGCCACCACGACAATCCATTCGGGATGCGGCTCAGCGCGCTGATGATTGGCAAACAGATCCCGGACGCCGCCGTGCCGATGTCATTACTGGCTGACCATCCCAACGTGCACTTCCATTACTACCGCGGCGGTCTGGGCAGCGTGGCGGTGGAGATGCATTAAGAGCGATGAGGAAGAAGGTTTTTGTTGGATTCGGGTTGGGTGCGCTTCAGGGTGGTTAGTCGTGGCGGAAGTTGTGCCGGAGATCGTGAGCCAGTTGCGACACGCGGGTTGGCGCTACCTGTAGTGTGTAAAAACTCGTCCGCCAAATATTGGGAGTCTTTCGAATCCCTTCTGGCCTCGCCACCGCGAGGCGTTATGCTGACCGGCATGACCGCCACCTTCCGCCGTTCAGCCACCCTGCTGATCACCACCATCCAGAAGCTCTTCAGCGAGGACCTCGCCAAGGAAAACTCCTTCCTCCGCCAGGAAAACAAGATTGAGCCCCCCGCCACCGCCCAATTCTCCCCCGGAATCCCCTTGGCCACACCCCGCCGCCCATGGCCAGATGCGAGCATGCCAGCCTCCCAAGCCGCGATTGCTGTTCTTGAACTGGGAAAGATTCTCGACAAGCCATGTGAGCCTGCCATGCGCGCCGCCGCTGAACAGAGGGCGCTGGATGCGCTGTCCCGATCATTCCAAAGCCACGGAAATGCCTTTTTTTGGGGGGGTTGACTTTGGGAAAATTTTCCCTAACGTACCAATAGTATTAGCCCTTCGGGGCTGCGGATTGAAACGAGATGTAACAAGACAAGTTAGCTGC
>OMJI01000301.1 GCA_900299315.1 Verrucomicrobiota bacterium
TCTGGTCCACCACGATGACCGTCTTGCCGCCCCGCTGGGCCGTTTCGCGACGGAGAACGACTCGGCCAAGCTTCGGTTTCGGTAACTCGGGCCCGGGCGGCAATCCCTCCGACGAAAGCGAGGCAAACGGGTTATGACTCACATCCCGCTCCCGCGAATCAACCGGCCGCCGTCGACGATGAGGGTGTGGCCGGTGACGAAGTCGCCGCCTTCGAGGAGGTAGAGGACGGCGTTGACGATGTCTTGGGGGCTGCCGAGCCGTTTGAGGACGGTGGATTTGATGACGGCTTGCCGGTCGGCGGCGGAGAAATCGGGCGGCAACAAGACCGGGCCGGGGCCGATGGCGTTGACGTTCACCAGCGGCGCGAGTTCTTTCGCCAAGGCTTGCGTGAGGCAAATCACACCGGCCTTCGAGACGCAGTACGGCAGGTAATCTGAATAGGGCCGGTAGGCGGCCCAGTCGGCGAAGTTGATGATCTTGCCGCGGACTTTCCGGCGTTGCATATGCCGGCCGACTTCGAGGGCGAAGAGGAACGGGCCTTTCAGGTTGGCATCAATGTGAAAGTCCCAGTCGCGCTCGGTGAGTTTGGCGAAGGGCGTCTTTTCGTAGATGGCCGCGCTGTTGATCAACGCGTCGATCTTCCCAAAATGTCGGATCGCCTGCGCCACCGCTTGCCGGACCTGGTTGGAGTTGCGTTGGTCGGCTTTGACGGCGAGGGCGTCCACGCCGCGCGACTTGATTTCGCGGACCACTTGCCGGGCGGGAGCCGCGGACGTGTTGTAGTGGACGATGATGTTGGCGCCCCGGTCGGCCAGCGCGAGCGCGATCTCACGGGCAACTCGTTTCGCCGCCCCGGTCACGAGAATGTTCTTACCCTTCAGATTCACGTCGCGACAGTAGCCAAGCGCTGACAGGCAGGCAAGCCGGCGTAGCGACCGCCGTCCCGGCGGCACAGGCTCACAGGAAATGCCGCCGGGACGGCGGCCACTACACCATTGCTGCGCCGCCGCCGCCCCGGTATAGTGCGCCCATGAAACTTCTCGCATGCCTGCTTGCGATTCTGGTTGCGACTCCCGCTTTTGCCGGCACGGACGACCCGCCGGCCAATCACAACGCCCTGCGGAAACTGGGGCGCGGCTTCGCGAATGTGTTGTTCGGCTTCATCGAGATGCCGAACCAATACACGAAGGCGGTCTCCGAGCACGGCGGCGCGGCGGGCGTCACGTACGGTGTGCCGAAGGGATTCGTCCGCTGGATCGGCCGGGAGTTTGTCGGCGTGTATGAGATCGTCACCTTCCCCATTCCCGCGCCCAAAGGGTACAAGCCGGTGATGCAGCCGGAATGGCCGAATGAAGATTATGAGCCGTAGTTTCGCGCTCGCACTTCTGCTGGCGTGCTGTTCGTCCACCTTCGCCCAGACCATCGCCGACGGCGATGCGGCCATTGAGAAGTACGACATCGACGCCGCGCTCAAGGCCTACCGGGCCGCGCACGCCGCCGACATTGCCAACTACGAAGCCGCGTGGAAACTCGCTCGCACGTTGGCCGACAAAGGCACGCTTGAAAACAACCGGTCGGTGCAGGCAAAGCTCTACTCGGAAGCCGAGACGATTGCCCGCGTGGCGGTGCGGTTGCGGGAGAACGATTCGAAGGGCCACACCTACCTCGCCATCGCCGTCGGCAAACGCGCGCTCTTCGAGGGCGGCCAGCGAAAGGTCGAGCTTTCCAAGGAAGTCAAAGAGGAAGCCGCCCGGGCCGCGCAGCTCAACAGCCGGGAAGACCTCGCCTATCACGTCCTCGGCGTCTGGAACCGCGAGATGGTCGAGCTCAATTGGATGCTCAAGAAATTTGCCGAGCTGCTCTACGGCAAATTCCCGGCCGCTTCGCTCGACAACGCAACCACCTACCTCGAACGCGCCGCCGAACTGGCCCCCGAGCGCCTCGCCCATCACGTCGAACTCGGCCTGACCTACGCCTCTGCCCGGCAATGGCAGAAAGCCGATGCGGAGCTTTCCCGGGCGGTCGCGATGCCAAAGTCGTGGGTTACGGATGACTATTATAAAAGACTGGCGAAACAAAATCTCGAGCGCGTGAAACGACATTTGGATTAGCATGCCCGCGCCCAGCCCGACCCAAGTCCTCACCGTCACCGAGATCACCCGACGCATCAAAGGGGTGCTGGAGGACAAGTTTCCCGGCGTTTGGATCGAGGGCGAAATCTCCAACCTGCGCGTCCCCGGCTCCGGCCACTTCTACTTCACGCTCAAGGATGCCGGGGCGCAGATCAACGCCGTCCTCTTTCGCGGCGCGGCGCAGAACGTCACCTTCAAGCTCAAGGATGGGCTCGCCGTCATCGCGTTTGGCGATGTCAGCGTCTATGAGAAGAGCGGCCAATACCAAGTCATCGTCCGGCAGCTTCAACCAAAAGGCCTCGGCGCGCTCCAACTCGCCTTCGAGGAACTGAAACGCAAGCTGCAAGCGGAAGGATTGTTCGACCCCGCCCGCAAGAAGCCCATCCCGGCCCTGCCCCAACGCATCGGCCTCGTCACCTCCCCGACCGGCGCGGCCATCCGCGATTTTCTCAACATCATCGGCCGCCGGTATCCCAACGTCCACATCATCATCCACCCCGTCCGCGTCCAAGGCGACGGCGCCGCCGCTGAGATTGCCGGGGCGATTGACGATTTCAACGCATGGAATGAAGGCGATCTCGTCGTGGGTAGGGCGCGACCGCCGGGCGCGCCGCAAACGCTTGAATTGCACAAGAACGGGCCGCCCGGCGGTCGGCTCCTACCGATAGATGTCATCATCGCCACCCGCGGCGGTGGGTCGCTGGAAGATTTGTGGGCGTTCAACGAGGAAATCGTCGCGCGCGCGCTCGCACGTTCCCGAATTCCCACCGTCAGCGCCGTCGGTCACGAGATCGATTTCACCATCAGCGACTTCGTCGCCGACCTCCGCGCGCCAACGCCGAGCGCCGCCGCCGAACTGGTCGCCAAGGCAAAGCAGGAAGTCGAGGCGCAGATCGCAGATTACCGGCGTCGGCTCGACAAAGACCTCCGGCTCCGCATCGCCGAAACCCGGCAACGTCTCACCGAGCTCTCCCAGCATTACGTCTTCCGCCAACCCGCTGAGTTGATCCGGCAATACCAGCAACAGGTGGATGACCTCCAACACCGGCTGGCCCTTGCCGCTGACTCCGGCCTTGGCGACCGGCACGCGCGGCTCGATGCCCTGGCCGGTAAGTTCAAGCTCCTCAGTCCCCAAGCCCGGTTGGAACGCTGGCGCGACGACCTGGCCAACACGGAACGCCGTTTCGCCGCCGCCTTCGCCCGGCAATTCCAGACCGCCACCCACCGGCTCGCCAACGCCCAGGCCAAGCTCGACCTCCTCAGCCCCAAGTCCACCTTGGAACGCGGCTACAGCATCACCCGCTTGGCCGATGGCCGGATCGTGAAGTCAGTGAAAGCCGTGAAAGCCGGTGACACACTGACGACGTTGGTGGCGGATGGGGCTTTCAAATCCACTGTAGAACCGGGCGGAAACGCGGCTTGATGGCCGGAATCGGGGTGTGGTAGTCTCCGCGCACTTGAATGGTGTTGGACAGGGCGGCTTGAGGCCGCCCTGCTGACTATTGTGATGAAGAACGCCAAGAAAAACGCCGTAAGCAAGCCGACCGGGGATGCGCCGAGTTTTGAGCAGGCGATCCAGCGGTTGGAGGCGATTGTGGCGGAGATGGAGTCGGCGGGGTTGCCGCTGGACGATTTGTTGAAGAAGTACGAGGAAGGCACCCGGTTGGTGCGGTTTTGCTCGGCCAAGCTGAATGAGGCCGAGAAGAAGATCGAACTTCTGACCAAGAAGGCGGACGGCTCGGTGGAGTTGACGCCGTTTGAAGCCGGGGATGCCGAGACCGATGACGAGAAGGAAGAGCGGTTGTTGTAGCGACTAAAGGAGAATCACCATGGGACGTTACCTAGACATGATTAACTCACCGGCCGACGTGAAGATGCTCACGTTGGAGCAGTTGAATGTGCTGGCGCAGGAGATCCGCGAGGAGCTGATCACCGTGCTCAGCAAGACCGGTGGGCATCTCGGGCCGAACCTCGGCGTGGTGGAGTTGACCATCGCGATGCACCGGGTCTTCAATTCGCCGCAGGATAAATTTGTCTGGGATGTCAGCCATCAGGTGTACGTCCACAAGTTGCTGACGGGACGCCGGCAGGTGTTCCACAAAATCCGCCAGACCGGTGGCCCCATGGGCTTTGCGTTTCGGGCGGAGAGTGAATACGACTGTTTCGGCGCGGGACATGCCGGTACGGCCCTCTCTGCGGCGCTCGGCATGGCGGCGGCACGCGATCATGGCAAGTCGGGCGAACATGTCGTGTGCGTAGCCGGTGACGCGGCGCTGACGAACGGCATCACGTTCGAGGCGCTCAACAACATCAAGAACACCACGAAGCGGCTCGTCGTCATCCTCAACGATAACGAATGGAGCATCGCCCCGAACGTCGGCGCCATCGCCGAATACCTGAATCGCATCGTCCGCCATCCCTCCTACTCCACGGCGCACAAGAAGATTGAGCATTTCCTCGAACGATTCCCGAAGGTCGGCCCTGAAATCCGCCAGATCGGCCATAAGGTCGAGGAAGCCGTCAAAGGCCTCATCGTCCCCAGTCTGCTCTTTGAGGAATTCGGCATGCGTTACATCGGGCCGATGGACGGGCACAACACCAAGGAACTCATCGAGACGCTCGAATGGGCCAAGCAGCAGGATGCCCCGGTCCTCATCCACGTCCTGACCAAGAAGGGCAAGGGCTACGAGAAAGCGCTCGAAGACCCGCAGACGTTTCACGGCACCGGCCCGTTCGACATCGCGACGGGCAAAGGCCCGGCCAAGAAGGAAGGCGCGCCGCCGAATTACCAAGATGTATTCGGCGAAGCGATGGTCCGCTTCTGCGACGTGAACAGCAAGCTCGTCGGCATCACGGCCGCCATGCCCTCGGGCACCGGCCTCATCAAATTGCAGAAGGCAAAGCCCGACCGGTATTTCGACGTCGGTATCGCCGAAGAGCACGGTGTCATCTTCGCCGCCGGTATGGCGGTGATGGGCTACCGGCCCGTGTGCGCGATTTACTCGACGTTCCTCCAACGTGCGTATGACTGCATCTTCCAGGACGTCGCGCTGCAGGGTCTGGACGTGATTTTTGCGATGGACCGCGCCGGCCTCTCCGCCAACGACGGCCCGACGCATCACGGCGTGTTCGACATCAGCTACGCGCGCTGCGTCCCGACGGCCACGTTGATGGCGCCGAAGGACGAGGATGAACTTTGCGACATGCTCTGGACCGGGTTGCAGCTTCGCGGTCCGATTTTCATCCGGTATCCCAAGGGCGCCGGTGAAGGCGTGGCGATCAAGCAGCACCCGGCAGTCTTGCCGGTGGGCAAAGCTGAATTGCTCCAGCACGGCACCGATGTCGCCATCATCTTCTACGGCGCGGTGCAAAAGATCGCCAAGGAAACCGTCACGGCATTGCAGAAGGAAGGCTTGTCGGTCGCGCTCATCAACGGCCGGTTCGCCAAGCCGGTCGACCAGGAGATGCTCGAAAAATACGGCAAGATCTGCAAGGTCGTCTGCACCATCGAAGACCACGTCTTGATGGGTGGGTTCGGCAGCATCGTCGCCGAGACGCTCAATGACATGAATATCCGCACCCCGGTCGCCCGCGTCGGGTACGCCGACTCGTTCATGGAACACGCCTCGACCAACAAGGAAATCCAGGACAAGTACGGCCTCAGTTCCGCTGCCGCGGTCCAGAAAGTCAAAGCCCTGCTCGCGGAGCCAGCGACTGCCGGCAAGCCACAGCAGTTCCGCGTGGTGAGCACCGCCGTGGATGCGCGCTCGGCTTGATACTGCCCTTGTCGACCGGGGACTCGTCGAGAGCCGCGAAAAAGCGAAGCGGCTGATCCTTGCCGGGGCGGTGCGCGTGGCCGGTCAGGTGGCGCACAAACCCAGCGACTTGGTGGCGGATGACGCCGCAATCGAAGTCGCTGCTGGCGAGAAATTCGTCAGCCGGGGCGGCCACAAACTCGAAGCCGCGCTCACCGCACTTGCGATTGATTGCCGGGACGCGGTGGCGGTGGATCTCGGCGCGTCGACCGGTGGTTTCACGGATTGCCTGCTCCAGCACGGCGCCCGGCACGTCCACGCGGTCGATGTCGGCAAAGGCCAACTCGACTGGAAACTCCGGCAAGACCCGCGCGTCGTTATCCACGACCAGTTCAATGCACGTAACATCGCGCTGACTGACATCGGCGAGCCGGTCGGCATCGTGACGGTGGATGTTTCGTTCATCTCGCTCACGAAAGTGCTGCCGGCGGCGGTGAAACTGTTGGCGCCGGGTGGCGTGCTGGTGGCGCTGATCAAGCCGCAGTTCGAGGCGGGGAAAAAGTTTGTGAAGCGGGGTGGCGTTGTGCGAGACTCCGCGGTGCACGAACAAGTGAAAGCGGACATCACATCGCTCGTCACCACCGGCTTGGGCATGGAATTGCTCGGCGTGATCGAGTCACCGTTGCTCGGCCCCGCCGGTAACAAAGAATTTCTCATCGCCGCCCGGCAACGGTGAAACCCACCCCACTCCAGACCGTTGGCATCGCCGCCAACATGAGCAAACCCGAATGCCGGGCGCGCGTGATGCAGTTGGAAAAACAACTGCGCGACCACGGCGCGACGGTGCTGCTCGACCAAGAAGCCGCTGCTGTGGCCGGTCGCGCCGGGGAAGCCCGTCTGCTGGCCGAAATCGGGAAGCGCGCGCAACTTGTCATCGTCCTCGGCGGCGACGGCACGATCTTGCGCACCGTCCGGGAGCTCGACGGCGCGGAGACGCCGGTGTTTGGGGTTAACGTCGGCAATCTGGGCTTTCTCACGAGCGTCCGCTGCGAGGACATGCACGAGGCGGTGGAGATGCTGTTCCGCGGCGAGTACAGCGTGAGCGAGCGGCACACGCTCGAAGCATCCTTGATCCGGGCGGGCCAGCGCATCGAGTCGCACCGGGCGTTGAACGATGCAGTCCTCTCGCGCAGCGCCTTCTCGCGGATTGTGCGGCTGCGGCTGGAGTTGGACGGCGAGTTGTTGACAGAATACGTGTGCGACGGCATGATTTTCGCCACGGCCACCGGATCAACGGCGTACTCGTTGAGTGCCGGTGGCCCGATTTTGTTGCCCGAGACACGCGCGTTCGTGATGACGCCGATTTGCCCGCATGCGCTGAGCAATCGCCCGATCATCGCGGGCCGCAACTCGGTGGCCCGCTGCGTGGTGGCCAACGCCGCCGGGGAGTTGTTGCTGACGGTGGATGGCCAGGTGCAGTTGCGGCTGCAAGTCGGCGACACGGTGGAAGTGAAGCGGTCCGGAAAGGTCGTGCGGTTGTTGACGCCGAAGGGACTTTCGTATTTTGACGTGCTCAGACAGAAATTGAAATGGAGCGGCTCGAATGTCTAATCCGATGAAATCGCCCGTGGGCAAGATTGCCGGGTTGCTAACGGCGGAGCGAATCAACCTGAACCTCGCCTCGCCCGACAAGCCGGGCGCACTGCGGGAAGTGGCCTCCCTACTGACCGGCGGCTGCATCTCCGATTTTGACGCATTCTTCCGTGAAATCCTCGAGCGCGAACGCGTCAGCAACACCGCCCTCGGCCACAACGTCGCCATCCCGCACGCCCGCACCGACCAGTGCTCGCAAATCCTCATCGCCGTCGGTCGCAGTGCCGGGGGGATTGAGTTTGAGGCAAAAGACGGTCAGCCGGTCCGCCTGATTTTTCTCATCGGCACGCCGAAACAGATGGTCACCGACTACCTGCGGGTGGTCGGCAACCTCGCCCGGCTGCTCCGCCAAGACGAACTCCGGCAGCGCCTGCTGACCGTCACCGACCCAACCACCTTCATCCAGACCATCGCCGACGCCGAAGGCTGAACAACCTCCCGTCGCGCGCGCAGCGCCCGCAATCGCAGAAAACGCCACCCGTCAGCCGTTGACCGTTTGCACAGCGTCCAAACTCCCGACACCCTGATACCTAGCACTACTAGGTATCGAACCAGTTGCTTCACGATTCATGAAGTTGCCCGCGCTGTATTTTCCACCAAGCCAAGCACAAACTCCGCCGCTCAAATGTTAAATGTTAAGACGTGACCCTGCGAAGCTATGGCTCAAATCATCCCGCCCCTGCGTGTCTCCACGATCCGGTTTGTGAGGCGACCGGCCACATCGTAGTTGAAGACACGAATGGTTTTTAGTTGAAGGGGATTCTTTGGACTGGGGCATCGCCGGGATTTATGACAGGCTGGCCGCAATCAAATTTTTCTATGGTTCGACTCGCGCCCATGACGGTGGTGTAAGTGTAGGTACCTACGGGTAAAGCAGCTGCAGCCACTGGCGTTCCTTCCACTACTCTGTTTTGTACCAAATAGTTCACCAAGAAAACGTCCCGTATTGTAGTTACTTTCAAGAGCAGACCGCTCGGCAGTACTTGTGTGACGGTGCCTTGAATCACGTATTTAGACGCCGCCAGAAACCGTTCGTCGATTTGCTTAGCCTCTGTGTTCCACTGGTTATAGCGAGCCACTTGATTCTCATACATCGTTCTCGCGCCTAATTTGGATCGGTCAGGTGGTCTTTCTGGTTGCTGCGGCATTGCCCGATCGTGCTCCACCTTCTTGTCAATCGCTTCGAACACTTCGGTGAAGTCATAAATCTGACCGCCAATCCGACGAAGCTTTCGATTAGCCCATTTAGCCCGGAGCTGTGATTCGCGTTGTCTCGCCACAAATTGTTCCCTTGCTGCGGCTTCTTGCTTGCGATGTTCGATTGCCTTCGCAGAGTCATAACCCAATTGTTTTTGTATTTGGGGTGATAGCTTCTCTAAGGGGATGGAGGCAACGCCGGTTGAGTGATAGATGGTAACTGATGCAGGTGTCACATTACCCCATCGGACATCCTGATAAGTGGTGCCATCCACACTTAATGTCGTCGGCAAAGCGTCTGTCTCCGAGGCATTGGCTAGGACGCAGCCACAAACGACAATTAACGACAACAAATGATGTACTTTCATTCGAGTCACTCCTCTCGGAGGTTGTGCCGAAACAAAAGCGTAACAGACCCGAGATGTGCTGACAAGAGTCTCAAACGCATACGACTGCCCTTGCGTTTCCGCGACCACATCGTCGAATGGTTCGCCGACTACCAACCGGATCAACGCGCCGCACTCACGGCATCCCTGCGCGGCGGCGAAAGGCCTCTCAAGACCACCGATAATTTTTTCGATCAAGGCAAAGGCAGCCCCGACATCGCTCTCCCGCCCTTTGAGTCCATTACGTGAGCCGACCATTACCCCCGCCCTCTCGGCTCAGACAACCGACGCCGAAGGCTGATTTTCGAGGCCGAATTTGCCGTTGCGGGTGGTTTTTGGCCGGGCTATAAATCGTAGCCCTATGAGCAA
>OMJI01000302.1 GCA_900299315.1 Verrucomicrobiota bacterium
AGTTGGTTAAAATCGCGCTTCAATCCTTTGGAGTTTCCCATACTCCTTTGGACACCGTAAACCCAAGACTGTTCACTATATTATACAGGTATCAATAGTAACATCGTCGCGGTCAGCAGCGCGGATTACCATGCCATCGCGCTGCAAGAAGATGGTCGTGTCATCACTTGGGGCGGGGCGTATGGGTCGACCAACAACTCACCGGCGGGAATCACCGACTTGGTGGCGGTCTCAGCGGGTGGGGAACATGCGGTAGGCTTGAGGACGAATGGAACCGTCATCGCCTGGGGGAATGGATCTTCGGGGCAGACGAATGTTCCCGCCGGTTTGAACAATGTAGTTGCGATCGCTGCCGGTTATGATTACAGCCTCGCATTGCGAGAAGACGGTTCGGTCGCTGGATGGGGCGTCTATCCGGAACAGCTGAAACCTCCTGTGAGCCTAACGAACGTGATCGGCATTGCGGCTGGAGATTTCTACAACTTGGCTTTGCGGGATGACGGCAAAGTTGTTGCTTGGGGGTTTAGTCCAAATGGTCAGACGAATGTGCCTCCCGGTTTGGCGCCGTTGGTGGCGATAGCGGCTGGCAAAACCTGCAACTTGGGAATCAAGCCGGACGGGTCAGTTGCTGCGTGGGGGCCGGCCTTCACGGATAATCTGGAACTTCGCGTTCCTCCTGCCGGGCTAGTTGGCGTTGAGGCTGTCGCAGCGGGGCGCAGGAGGCATAATCTCGCGATCATTGGGCGCACGCCAATCGTGCCCAATCCTTATGCTCTCGTTGCCGGCAGGCCAGTGGTACTTGTTGGAACAACAAACGAATTCGCGAGTTCCATTCTCGGCTTCGAGTGGGCGCCGAATGACTGCAGTTGGGACTTTGGTGATGGCGAGGCGGCTACCGGTTGTACCGCGTCGCATGTTTATACCCAGTGTGGGAGCTACGTAGTTTCCTATAGCGGGACGGATGGCGTGGCCACGCTCAGCACCAACGTGACGGTGCTTGTACCATGCGAACTAAATGTCACCAACCGGGGAACCAGAGTGCAAAGCAGACTTAATTTCGCAAAGACCGGTCTGGACTCGTTCAGTCTGACAGTGTTTGCCGATCTGGGCGCAGGTTTCAGCGCCTCCAACCAAAACGTAACGGTGAATTTTGCCGACGCAGAGGTCGCGTTCCAACTGGATCCGCGCGGCAATGGCCGTACGAAATCAGGTACCTGCTCATTGCGTTATAACCGAGTGTCGGGACTCTGGACGCTCACCGTTAATTGCCGACTTGGCACGTGGTTGTCGCAGTGGGCGCAGTTCGGGATGACCAACGAGACGGTCGGGCGACCAAATCGCAAGATACGGGCGCCAGTCGTTGTGCTTGTCGGTAACAACGTTTTTGCCGGAGAACGAACCCTCAGTTACAGCTCCACTCTTGGGAGAACTGGCATAGCCCGGTAGATTCTCGCAGGGTTTTGTAGTTTTTCAGACGAGATGACTCTCACTCCACCGTCACGCTCTTGGCGAGGTTGCGGGGTTTGTCGACGTCGCAGCCGCGCTGCAGGGCGATGTGGTAAGAGAGGACCTGGAGCGGGACGACGGTGAGGAGTGGTTCTAGGATTTCCAAGGTCTCGGGGATGTAGATGACGTCGTCGGCTTTGCCGGCAATCTCGGTGTCGCCCTCGGTGGCGATGGCGATGACCGGGCCTTTGCGAGCTTTGACTTCCTCGATGTTGGCCATCGTCTTCTCGTAGACGGAATTTTTCGGGCAGATGAAGACGGATGGCGTCCGCGGTTCGATAAGGGCGATGGGGCCGTGTTTCATTTCAGCGGCCGGGTAGCCTTCGGCGTGGATGTAGGAGATTTCCTTGAGCTTGAGCGCGCCTTCGAGGGCGACCGGGTAGTTGTGTTGCCGGGCCAGGAAGAGGAAACTGGAGGCGTCGGAATATTTTTTGGCCAGCTTTGCGATGGCGTCGTTCTGGGTGAGGATGCGTTCCATCTTGGCCGGGATGTGTTCGAGTTCCTCGAGGATCTCTTCGCCGCGCGTGGAGGCGAGGTGACGCATCCGGCCCATGAGGACGGAGAGCAGGACCATGATGGTGAGTTGGGAGGTGAAGGTCTTGGTGGCGGCGACACCGATTTCGGGGCCGGCATGCATATAGGTACCGCCATCGACTTCGCGGGCGATGGTGGAGCCGACGACGTTGACGATGGCGAGCGTCTTGTGGCCTTTGCGCCGGGATTCCCGGATGGCGGCGAGGGTGTCGATGGTCTCACCGGACTGGCTGATGGCGAAGACGAGCGTGTGTTTCTCGACCGGGGCGTTACGGTATCTAAACTCGCTCGCATATTCCCATTCGGTGGGGATGCGGGCGAGTTCTTCCATGAGATATTCGCCGACCATGCCGGCATGGAGCGCGGTGCCGCAGGAGACGAACACGATCCGGTCGACAGCGCGGAGTTCGGC
Source organism: Verrucomicrobiota bacterium (assembly GCA_900299315.1). GTDB lineage: Bacteria > Verrucomicrobiota > Verrucomicrobiia > Palsa-1439 > Palsa-1439 > OMJI01. The sequence continues at coordinate 2,453 of OMJI01000302.1, forward strand.
GGGGGAGAGATTCAAGCCGCCAAGCTTGGCGGTGGATTCCTCGTGGCTGATCCGACCGCGGAAAGCGTTTTGGACCACATGAGGTTGCTCGAAGATTTCTTTGAGCATGTAGTGCGGGAACTTGCCTTTGTCGGCATCCTCGGCCGAAAACTCGACCTCCTTGACCTGCGGACTCACGCTGGCGGCTTCGAGCGTGGAGACCTGGAAATCGTCGGCGGTGAGGGTGACGACTTCGAAGTCGTTGAGGTAAACCACCCGGCGGGTGTGCGCGACGATGGCGCTGACGTCGCTGGCGAGGAAGTTTTCATTCCGACCGACGCCGATTAGCAGGGGACTGCCGCGACGGGCGCCGACGATGATACCGGGTTGGTCGGCGTGCATGACGGCGATGCCGTAGGTGCCGATGACTTCCTTGAGCGCGTGGCGGACGGCATCGGCCAGTGGGATGCCGGGTTGGTAATGTTCGCCGATGAGGTGGGCGAGGACTTCGGTGTCGGTTTGGGAGAGAAACTTGTGACCTTTGGCGGCGAGCCGTTCCTTAAGCTGCTGATAGTTTTCGATCACGCCGTTGTGGACGAGGACGAGCTTGCCGGATTGGTCGAGGTGCGGATGAGCGTTGGCATCGGTCGGCGCGCCGTGCGTGGCCCACCGGGTGTGGCCGATGCCAATCATGCCGCGGGCCGGTTGGGTGCGCAGGAGGGTGGCGAGGTCGTTGATGCGGCCGGTCTTCTTGCGAAGTTCAAAGTGGTTTTGGTCGACGGTGCAAATGCCGGAAGAGTCATAGCCGCGGTATTCGAGGCGGCGAAGACCTTCGAGGAGGACGTTCTGGGCGGGTTTACGACCAACGTAGGCGACAATGCCACACATGATGTGAACCTTTCCAAGTCGCGCGACCGAGACGCAGCACCCTTTATGTTTTAGCTACGGAGGTGGGTGAGCGTCGCGATGGCGTGGACTTGTATTGGATAGCGTTTTTTCTTGCCGCCGTAGCGAGGGGACTATAAGTCAGGTGCAAGGAGCCGTCAAACGACGGAGAACATCAGCAATGAAATCTGGTATGACGAGTCGGGTCGACCCGGCGAGCATTTTGGCGGTCATCATGGGAGGCGGTGCGGGAACCCGGCTCTTTCCACTTACCAAGGAGCGAGCGAAGCCGGCGGTGCCGATCGGCGGGAAGTACCGGCTGGTGGATGTGCCGATTAGTAACTGCATCAACTCGCAGATCCGGCAGATGTATGTGCTGACCCAGTTCAATTCGGCGTCGCTCCACCGGCATATCTACTCGAGCTACTCGTTTGATAAATTCTCAAAGGGCTTCGTGGAAATTCTGGCGGCGCAACAGACTACAGCTAGCACGAGTTGGTATCAGGGGACTGCTGATGCTGTCCGGCAGAATCTGCGCTACTTCCTTCAGTCGGACTGCGACTACTTTCTGATTCTTTCCGGTGACCAGCTCTACCGGATGGACTTCCGCCAATTGTTGCAACAGCACGTCGAACAGAGCGCGGATCTCACTATCGCGTCGCTTCCGGTCAAGCGCACCGAGGCACCCAGCTTGGGCATCCTTCAAGTTGATGACGAACATCGAATCTCCCGGTTTGTGGAGAAACCGAAAGATCCGGTCGTGCTCGATAGCTTGAAGTTACCGGGCAGCAACGACCAATGGCTGGCGTCGATGGGGATTTACCTCTTCAACCGCGACGTGCTCGTCGAGGCCTTGGACAACGATCACACCGACTTCGGCAAGCACATCATTCCGGCCGCCATCAGTAAGTACCGGGTCTTCGCGAACATCTTCAACGGCTACTGGGAAGATGTCGGAACGATCCGGTCGTTCTTCGAGGCGAACCTCGCGATGTGCGGAATGAAGCCGGCGTTCAGCTTCTTCGATCGCGAGTCACCGGTATATACGCGTGCGCGTTTTCTCCCTCCGTCGAAAATTTTGGACAGCCACATCAGCGAGTCGTTGGTCGCGGATGGATGCGTCATCATCAAGGCAAAAATCAGCCGGTGTGTGATCGGTCTCCGATCGTATATTGGAGAGGGATGCGCTTTGAAAGACACAATCATCATGGGGTGCGATTATTACGCACCAGCGCCGCAACCTGCGGATGATGAGCCGGTGACCATGCCGCACATGAGCATCGGCCGGGGGTGCAGCATTACCCGGGCGATTATCGACAAGAACGCGCACATTGGGGAAAATGTCGTAATCAGCGACAAGACGGGTTGCCCCGATTACGATGGAGCTGATTACTACATTCGGGATGGAATTGTGATTGTCCCGAAGAATGCCGTCCTCCCGGCGGGAACTCGAATCTAGCCAAAACTTTTTCCAGGAGTGCTGTTGACAAGAAAGAGAAGTCTGATACTATGTCGACCACTGCTGCAAGGCAGTGTGGTTAATCTAAGTCGTTGAAGAAGGAAGAACTCCGCTCGCTGTTTCAATCGGAAACGAAACAGAGGCGGGTGTTCTGTCTTTACGTGTTTTTAGGGTGCGGTTTAGTTCGTAGTCGAGACGGGCGGGCGAGTCGTGGAGCAGACTTTGCCCACGTAGCTCAGATGGTAGAGCACGTCCTTGGTAAGGACGAGGTCATCGGTTCAATCCCGATCGTGGGCTCCAGACAGTAACAGTAGTTTAAAAAACAAACGCAGCAGACCGATTCAGCGAGAGCAAGGAAAGGAACTAGGAGGATACAATGGCCAAAGGCACATTCGAACGGAAGAAGCCGCACGCGAACGTCGGCACAATCGGGCACATCGATCATGGCAAGACCACGCTCACAGCGTCCTTGCTGGCGGTGCTCTCCAAACAAGGCAAAGCGGAGGTCAAGAGCTACGCCGATATCGCCAAGGGCGGCACGGTGCGCGATGAGACCAAGACGGTGACGATTGCGGCCGCGCACGTCGAGTACGAGTCGGAGAAGCGCCACTACGCGCACGTCGACTGTCCCGGCCACGCTGACTACATCAAGAACATGATCACCGGGGCGGCACAGATGGACGGTTCCATCTTGGTTGTCAGCGCTGCTGACGGCCCGATGCCGCAGACGAAGGAGCACGTCCTCCTCGCGCGCCAAGTCGGCGTGCCGGCAATCGTGGTGGCTTTGAACAAGTGCGACTTGGTTGACGACAAGGATCTCCTCGATCTCGTCGAGATGGAAGTCCGCGAGCTGCTCTCCAAGTATGAGTTCCCGGGCGACAAGACCCCGGTTGTGCGTGTCTGCGCCTCCAAGGCGTTGGCGGGTGACCCGGAAGCCGAGAAGGGGATTCTCGAGTTGGTCAAAGCGATCGATGAGCACATTCCGCAACCGCAGCGTGAGACCGATAAGCCGTTCTTGATGCCGGTTGAAGACGTGTTCTCCATCACCGGTCGTGGCACCGTCGCTACCGGCCGTATCGAGCGTGGCACCATCAAGGTCAACGACGAAGTGGAAATCGTCGGTTTGCGCGACACCTCGAAGACTGTCGTGACTGGCGTGGAAATGTTCCGCAAGTTGCTGGATCGCGGCGAAGCCGGTGACAACGTCGGCTTGCTGTTGCGCGGTGTGGACAAGGAAGGCATTGAGCGCGGTCAGGTTTTGGCCAAGCCCGGCTCCATCACGCCGCACCGGAAGTTCAAGGCTGAGGTGTACGTGTTGTCCAAGGACGAAGGTGGTCGTCACACCCCATTCTTCTCCAATTACCGGCCGCAGTTTTACTTCCGCACGACGGACGTTACCGGTCAGGTCAAGTTGCCGCAGGGCGTGGAAATGGTCATGCCGGGCGACAATGTGGCCTTGGAAGTCGAGTTGATCACGCCAATCGCGATGGAGAAGACGATGCGCTTCGCCATCCGTGAAGGTGGCCGCACGGTCGGTGCCGGCCGCGTGACTGACATCATTGAATAAGTGAGGACTGACGATGCCGCGCGAACTCATCACGATGGCGTGTTCAGAGTGCAAGGAACGGAACTACGTTTCCACGAAGAACAAGAAGGGCGAGCAGAAGGGGCGTTTGGAATTGCGCAAGTTCTGCCCGCGTTGCGGCAAGCACGTCATTCATAAAGAACAGAAATAGCGGCGCGGCCGGTCAGGTTTGTGGAAACGCCAGTAGCTCAATTGGCAGAGCGACGGTCTCCAAAACCGTAGGTTGGGGGTTCAAGTCCCTCCTGGCGTGCCACTCCGCAGAGATGGCGAGCAGATCATGAATAATCCGTTCAACAAGAGTCGTGAATTCGTGACCGAAGTCACGACGGAGTTGAAACGCTCCCAGTGGCCGACCCGCAAGGATCTGGTGGATTCTACCTTGCTCGTGATCGTGTCGATGGTGCTGCTGGGCGTGTTTGTTTCGCTGGCGGACTTGGTCTTCCAGAAGGTCGTGCAGATGTTGACGGGATCGGTCTAGAGAGGAATCGAATGGCGACGGCAACAACAACCGATGGATTCCAGTGGTTTGTCATCCACACGCTTTCGGGTCAGGAGCAGAAGGTCAAGGACTCGATTGAGAAGCGGCTGAAGATTGAGGAGATGGACGACCTGATCAGACAGGTTCTCATCCCGACGGAGAAAGTTGCCGAGGTCAAGAAGGGCAAGAAGACCACCAGCACGCGCAAATTCTATCCGGGCTACATCCTTGTGAACATGAAGTTGCTCGATGAAAAGAACCAGCTCGTCGAGCGGGCGTGGTATTTCGTGCGCGACACACCCGGCATCATCGGGTTCATCGGTGGCGAACGGCCGGTGCCGTTGAAGCCCGATGAGGTGGACAACATCCTCGCGCAGATCGAGGAGCGGCAGGAGAAGGTGGCGCCCAAGGTGGCGTTTGAGACCGGCGAGACCGTGAAGGTCAACGACGGTCCGTTCCAAAACTTCACGGGTGTGATCGAGGAAATCGATCCCGCGCGTGGCAAACTGAAGATTTCAGTGTCTATCTTCGGCCGGTCAACACCGGTCGAGTTGGAATACTGGCAGGTGGAGAGAGCATAACATGGCAGCAGGAAAACCCGTCACAGGTATTGTCAAACTCCAGATCCCCGCGGGTCAGGCCAACCCGGCCCCGCCCGTCGGTCCCGCCTTGGGGCAACAAGGCGTGAACATCATGGAGTTCTGCAAGCAGTTCAACGCTGCCACGCAGAAACAGGCCGGCACGATCATCCCGGTCATCATCACGGTGTACAAGGACAAGACGTTCACCTTCATCACCAAGTCACCACCGGCCAGCGCCCTCTTGAAGAAGGCGGCCGGCATCGCGACCGCGAGCGCGGAGCCCAACCGGAACAAGGTGGGCAAGGTCACGCGCAAGCAGATTGCCGAGATCGTCAAAGTCAAAATGCAAGATTTGAATGCGCGGAATGAAGATGCCGCGGGCCGGATTATTGCCGGCACGGCGCGCAGCATGGGCATCGAAGTCGTTGATTAACCAAACCAAACTGTAGGAGCGCCTGCCGGTCCGCAGGCGCGTTGGGCGCGAACCCCCGTCGAGACGTTGGCGGTGACTACAACGGAGCAGCAAAATGATTCAGCACGGTAAGCGGTATCGGGCGGCAGTGAAGCTCGTTGATGCGAAGCGCGAGTACAAGATCGGTGAAGCGGTGGCGGTCCTTGCGCAGTTCCCGAAGGCGAAATTTGATGAGTCCGTCGACCTCGCGTTCAAGCTCGGGGTCGATCCCAAACAGAGCGACCAGATGGTTCGTGGGACGGTGGCGTTGCCACACGGCACCGGCAAGAAAGTGCGCGTGGTCGTGTTCGCCAAGGGCCCGGCAGCGGAAGCGGCCAAGGGTGCCGGCGCTGACTTCGTCGGTTTCGAGGATTTGATCAAGCAAGTGCAGGGCGGTTGGTTGGATTTCGATGTGGCAGTGGCGACGCCCGAAGCGATGCAAGAGGTTCGCAAACTCGGTAAGCAACTCGGTCCGAAAGGTCTGATGCCGAATCCGAAGACCGGTACAGTCACGGAAGACACCGCCAAGGCGGTGAAGGAAGTTAAGGCTGGTCGCGTGGAGTTCAAGATGGACAAGGCAGCGAACGTTCACGTCGCGCTCGGCAAGGCTTCCTTCCCGGCACAGCAGATCGAGGAGAATGCGCGCGCGGTCATCAACGGGTTGGTGCACGCGCGACCGGCGACAGCGAAGGGCAAGTTTATCGAAAGCGCGACGTTGTCGGCGACGATGAGTCCCGGTGTGCGGATCGACTTGCGCGAATTTCAGGCAGCAGTGGTGTAACGAGAGGGCAAATTCATGAGACCAGAGAAACAAGTAATCGTCGATGATTTGAAGGGCTCGGTGGCGAAGTCGCCCTACGTGATGCTCACGGATTATACCGGCCTGACGGTGCAGAACTTTACCGACCTGCGCAAGCAGTTGGCGGGTGCGAATGCGGAATGTCACGTCGTGAAGAATTCGCTCATCACCCGCGCGCTCGAAGCGGCCGGGTTGCCGAAGGCGCAGCAGCCGGTGGGCGGCATGACCGCATTGGTCATCGGCTCGGACAAGAGCGAGATCACGGCGGTCGCCAAGATTTTGAAGAAGTTCAGCAAGGACACTTCGAAGTCGAAGGTCAAACTCGGCTTCATGGGGCAAACGACGTTGAATGCCGACCAAGTGATGGCGCTGGCCGACCTGCCGTCGCTCGACGAGTTGCGATCAAAGATCGTCGGCTTGCTGAAGGCACCGGCCCAGAAGATTGCGGTGGTCGTGGGCGCTCCGGCGTCCAAGGTCGCCCGGGTAGTGAAAGCGTACGCGGAGAAACAGCCCGCGGCGTAAGACAGACGAAACAACAAATGGTTCCTCGTCGAGCCGGAAGCTTTCGGCTCTAAATGATTCGCGGCTGCGGATCGCGACGATACCGAATGAAAGGCAGACATGGCAGCAGACTTGAATGCATTGGTGGATCAGTTGAGCGGGTTGACGGTTTTGGAAGCCGCCGATCTCGCGAAGAAATTGGAAGAGAAGTGGGGCGTCACCGCCGCGGCTCCGGTCGCGATGGCGATGCCGGCAGGTGGCGGCGCCGCGGGCGCAGCCCCGGCCGCGGAAGCCAAGACCACGTTTGACGTGGTGCTCAAGGAAGCCGGCGCGAACAAGATCAACGTGATCAAAGAAGTGCGCGCGATCACCAACCTCGGCTTGAAGGAAGCCAAGGACTTGGTTGAAGGCGCCCCGAAGACCGTGAAGGAAGGCGCGACGAAGGAAGAAGCGGACGAGATGAAGAAGAAGCTCGAAGCCGCCGGCGCCAAAGTCGAATTGAAGTAAACGTTCGTGTTGTAACTGTTGTGCGTGGGGACGGCCCGGTGGCCGTCCCCACGAAAATAAACCGGGCGGCAACGCCCCGAGGAAACGATGCTCGAGCGAAAATATTTAGGCAAACTGACCGACGTAATCGAACCGCCGGATTTGATCGAAGCACAAGTCCGGTCCTACGCCGAATTCCTGCAGGCTGAGACGCCGTCGTCGCGACGGAAAAATGTCGGGTTGCAGACGGTGTTCAAGGAAGTGTTCCCGATCGAGAGCTACGATGGGCAGGCCACTCTGGATTTCGTGGAGTATGCCATCGGTGAAGCGAAGATTTCGTGGTTGGATTGTTTGCGGGAAGGCATCACGTACAGCGCCCCGTTGCACGTCACCTTCCGGCTGAAGGACGCCAACGGCACGAAGGAGGAGAAGGTGTACATGGGCGAGATTCCGCTTATGACGCCCTCCGGTAGCTTCGTGATCAACGGCGCGGAACGCGTCATCGTCAGCCAGTTGCATCGCTCGCCCGGCATCAGTTTCGAGCAGACGGTCCACACGAGCGGCAAGCTGCTCTACGGTTTCCGCATCATCCCGGATCGCGGTACGTGGCTCGAAATGCAGTTCGACCAGAATGATTTGTTGAACATCTTCCTCGACCGGCGTCATCGCCGTCGCAAGTTCCTGGCGACCACCTTCCTGCGGTCGCTCGGGTACGGTTCGGATGAGGAGATCATCAAGCTCTTCTACCAGATCGAAGATTTGAAGTTGAAGGAGTTCGTGGCCGGTGAAGAGACGCAAAACAAGGTGCCGATTGCCGACGTGATGGACGTGGAGAAGGGCGTCGTTGTGGCCCGCGCGTTTGAGCCGTTGACCAAGACGGTGGCCCGGCAGTTGTTGGATTTGAAGATCGACAAGATCAAGGTCGTGGATACCGCGGCGGATGACGGCGTCGTCATCAAGTCGATGAAGAAGGA
>OMJI01000303.1 GCA_900299315.1 Verrucomicrobiota bacterium
AAACTCACTTCGCCGAGGTCGAACGGTGTCTCGTCCTGCGGCAAGCCGCGTTCGAGGAGTTCCTTGCTGATGCGTTTCTCGCTCTCGTCGCTGATTTCGAGTTCGCGGCCGACGTTGTACTTGTGGCTGCCGGTGCTGAACGCGAGCGGACCCATTTCGAGCGGCGTCGGCTGCAGCGGAATCCACGCCGTGACGGTGTTGTCGGTGCTGACCGGCCAATAATACTGGTCGGCATGCCACGGGGTCAGTCCACCGCCCGGTTCCTTGTAGAGCGCCTGATCGTGATAGAGCCGCACGCCGCGCACTCCCATCAACTCCGCCGCCAACCGCGCGAGCCGCTGACTGAAGACGAATTCGCGGACGACTGCGTTCTCTTCCCAGATGTTCATGATCTGGAGGAACGCCTTTTCGTACGTGGTGCGCGCGGCCATCGGCTTGGTCATCGTGTTGCGGCGCGCGACTTCGTCGGAGATCACGCGCCCGTAATGCGCCAGCGTGGCCGGGCTGAGGACATTCTTGAGCTTGATGAAACCGTCGTTTTGGAACTGTGCTACCTGCGCCGCCGTCACCGGGTAATGATCATGCAAATCGTTTGTCATGCCCCCACCCTACCGGGGTCCGCGCCGGTCGGCTACATGGCTATTGACCGGGATGGATGGTCTTTTAACATGGCCGGCAACCATGCAAATCCGCGTCCGCCGCCGGCTACAGTTTGAGGACATCCATGTGGATGCGCATGAATCCTTCGCCTACCGGCATTTCCGCTGGCCGCGTTTCCCGTTCAACTGGCACTACCACCCCGAGATCGAACTGACGCTCATCGCGAAAGGCCGGGGGCGCCGGTTCGTGGGCGACTCGGTGGAGGAATTCCGCGACGGCGACCTTTGTCTGCTCGGCGCGAACCTGCCGCACACGTGGACCTCCGCGCCCGACTCAGCGCGCGGCGTGCATTCGATCGTCATCCAATTCCTGCCGGACCTGTGGCGAGCCGACTTGGCGGAATGGCGTGGCGTGCGCGCGTTGCTGGCCAAGTCGCAGCGCGGTCTCAGCATCACAGGCCCGACGCGGCGCAGCGTGGCCGACTTGATGAAACAAATGGCCCGGCATCGCGCCGGGTCGTGGCGTCGCTGGCAACTGCTCACCGAGGCGCTGGGGATTTTGTCCGAAAGCCGAGACTGTGCGCCGCTGGCCGGGCACGGTTACGAACACGTTCCGAACCAGCAGACCGACCGGAAGCTCGGCCGGGTCTTGCGCTTCATCGACGAGCACCGGCACGAAGCGCTGGCGCAGCAAGCCGTCGCCAACTCGGCGGGACTCTCACCGGCCGCGTTCAGCCGGTTCTTCAAGCGCGCCACCGGCAAGACGTTCGTCGCCTACGTGAACGACTTGCGCCTGCGCGAAGCCTGCCGGGCGTTGCTGGAGACCGACCAATCCATCACCGAAATCGCCTACGCTGCCGGCTTCAACAACCTCTCCCATTTCCACCAGCAATTCCGGCAAGCCACCGGCAAATCCCCCCGCGAATACCGGGCCCAAGCCGGTCACTCGTAACGCAGCGCCTCGATGGGGTCGTATTTCGACGCCTTGAAGGCCGGGTAGAGCCCGGCGAGCACGCCGATGCCGATGCTGAAACCGAGGCTGATGAGCAACGACCGCGTCGTCACCACCGGGGAGAAATCAAACGGCGCGAGGCGTTCGAGCAATTGCACCAACCCGAACGCGCACGCCAAGCCGATCAGCCCGCCCAGCAACGCGAGCGTGGTGCTCTCGACGATGATCTGCACGAAGATGTCGCGCTCCCGGGCGCCGATGGCTTTACGGATGCCGATCTCGTGGATGCGTTCGCCGATCGACGCGAGCATGATGTTCATGATGCCAATGCCGCCGACGATGAGCGAGATGCTGGCGATGAGGCCACCAGTCCGCACGGCGCTCTGGTTTTGCTCCTGAATGCTCTCGGCCCAGTTCTCGCGCGTGTCGAAACCGAAATCCTCCACGCCCCGGTGGGTGAAGAGCAGGACGTTGCGCACCTGCTGGAGCGTCTCGTTGATCCGGTCGGCGTCGCGCAGCCGGAGGTTCAGGTAGGTCAACTTCGGGTCCACGGAGTTGCTGCTGACCGCGCCTGACTTGAACACCAACTGCATCGTCGTCAGCGGCATCACAATCACCTCGTTCTTGAACGCGAACCAGTTCCACCCCCGGCCCCGGCTGCTGCTGCGCCGCTGCTCGTTGCGCGAGACGACAGGGTCGGTCTTGCCGGCTTCGCGCATCTTGCGGATTCGCTCGCTCTCGTACATCCGCGCCAGCCCAACGACCGTGAAAACTTCGCCGCCAATGTTGATTTGCTCGCCGAGCGGCGTTGCCACATCCGGGAACAGTTCATCGCGAACCTTCGTACCGATCACGCAGACTCGGGCGGCGTTGGCGAGATCGAGTTCGCTGATGAACCGGCCGAACTCGACCGAGAAATTATTCACCTTCAGGAACGCCGGTGTGGCCCCGACGATCTGTCGCGACCGGGAGGTCTTGTTGCCGCGCACCGCCACGGAACCGCGCAACTCCACCTCGGGCGAAATCGTCTCCACCAACGGACACGCCGCCCGAATCGCGTCGGCATCCGTCAGCGTCCGCCCCGGCGAGAGGTCGGTGAGATGCGTCTGGTCCTGCGGCGGCTCTTGATCGATCACGTTCACCTTCTCCAAGCCGCCCATCTCGTTGAGCGCGGACTTCATCCCGGCCGTCATCCCGGCCACGAGCGCGAACATGCCCACGAGCGAGCACACGCCGAGGATGATCCCGAGCATCGTCAACGCCGACCGGAACTTGTGCGCCGCAATCTCCCGCAACCCCACCACGATTCCCAACCAGAAATTCACCGCGCCACTATAGCGAAACAACCCCGGGAGGGCGAGGCTCCCGCCGCCGCACCACTTCCTGAGTCGCGTGGGAGCGGTTTGCAACCGCGACCGGTCGGGGTTGAAAACCTGTGAAAGATTCAGGCTGGCGGGCGGAGCCAGAACGATGCAGTTGGTGGGAGGGCCATCCCGCACTTGCGGGATCGTGGCCGACTTCCCCACGGACGCGACGAAGCGCGTCCCTCCCGCAGGGGCACACCAGACGACGCGCGGTAGGGTCGAGCCGCCGGCTCGACCGCCGTTCAACCAACGGCAACGGACGACCCGGCGGGTCGCCCCTACCCGCAACAGGTTCAACCGCACCGATCCGGCTGGGGACAGCCGACGCTACACCGGCGGCAGTGGCAAGACGCGCCCCCGGATTTTGTCGCTTGCAGCCGGGGCGGTTTTTGATACCTTGGCGGCGTTCTGCACTGGATGCGAGCGTAGCTCAGCCTGGTAGAGCGTCACCTTGCCAAGGTGAATGTCGAGGGTTCGAATCCCTTCGCTCGCTCCATTTTCTTTTCTCACCTTCACGGTTTGATTAAGGTATCCTCGTGAGCAGTTACCGGCTGATTTTGAGTGAACCGCGGCGGGTGAATTTTCGCCGGCAACAACGGAACTATCTCCACCGCCACACGCATTTTGAGCCGTGTGTCGTGGTGGGCGGACACGGTGAGTTTCTGCATGACGGGCAACGCTACCGGCTGGCCAAGGGTGATTTGTTCATCGCCGATCCCGGTGTGGATCACGAGATCACTTCGCTGCGGACGCGCGATCTGGATTTGGTTTTCACGGCGTTTGCCATCACGGAAGTCCCGCAACCCACCGCGGAGGAGCGGACGTGCCGGAATTTCCTGAAGGCCCACCGGGTGCATCTCCCGGGGCAGGAGCATCTCGCGGCGTACTTGCTGTGGTTGCTCGATGCGCAAGCGAAGGTGCTGGCGGATGAGGCGCTGCGTTTGTTCGTGGTGCAGGTGATGACGACGCTGACGGTCGCCGCGGCCGGTGGGGCGCGGCCGGTGCCGGCGTTGACGCGTGCGTTGCAGGCGATCGACGCCCGGCTGAGCGGGCCGGTCTGGGTGGCGGACATCGCGCAGGCGGCCGGGATGTCGGAGCGGAGCCTGCGCCGGTTGTTTCAAGAGGAGCTCGGCCGGTCGGTCGCGGCGGAGATTCAGGAACGCAAGGTCCGGCGGGCGGCGGCGTTGTTGCGGGTGCCGGAGTTCAGTGTGAAGGAAGCCGCGCACCGGGTCGGGATCGAAGACGCGGCGCAGTTCACGCGCGTTTTCAAGAAGGTGCTCGGCGTGACACCCCGGCAGTACCGGCTCACCCCGCCCCACGTCGGCGACGGCGTGATGGGGACGGAGTTCCGCGACGCGCAAAAAACTGGTTGAAACACC